>NZ_MLYN01000062.1:0-96447 GCF_001866675.1 Streptomyces sp. MUSC 14 | reverse complement strand
GATCCCGTACACCACGACGAGGGACACCATCGACCCCCAGACGGGCCTCTAGGTGCCGGATGGCCCCTGTCTCACGCTGGACCAAGCCGCACCCGTCCACGTCGACCCTTGAAGCCGCCACTCCCGAGACCTACTTGGCAGTCGGCGTCGACGACCTGCTCCGCCACCGCCCGACGTCGAGGCCCCCGTCACTGTGAAGTTCGCAGCCCATGCAGGCACATGCCGCAATAAACCTCATCGCCGCTGGGGGCCCCTGGACCTTGTTGGGCCTTCCGGCTGCATGAACGGGCACTAGCGTTCAACAGCCGTCATTGGGACAGGTCAGCAGGCCCTTCGATATCCGTGCCACACGCTGCCTCAGAGCCAAACCGGCGCGATGCCAGACGTCGGTAGCGCCAGCCTCCGGGAGGTCACGTCCGATGGAGTGGTGTACCGACGGCCACTCCACGAGACGCGCCCCGCCGTCATCATCCGTCCAGGACGCACTAGAAAGTCACAGGTCAGAACATGTACCCGCGCCACCGGCCTGCCATCTGTGGCGCACCTTGACTGGGTCAAGATGCGCCACAGCCCCTTCAAAGTGCACTGGTCCCCAAGCGGTCCCCAAGAATGATCAAGGGGCCACTCCAGATCTCCTCTGAAACGGCCCCTGACCTGCGACTTCGTAAAGTCGGGACGACAGGATTTGAACCTGCGACCCCTTGACCCCCAGTCAAGTGCGCTACCAAGCTGCGCCACGTCCCGATGCCGTTTGACCTGGGGTTTCCCCGGTCGAAACGTGCAGGGAAACAATACCGCACTCGGATCGGTCGTCGCGCCCCGCTTTCCGCTGTTGACCTCAAGTTTGGTTGAGGTTGCACGATCGACGGCATGACGATCACAGCGGACCACGGCCGGACCCACGGCTACGACGATCTCCCCGGGCTGATGGGCCTGATGACCGGCGACGAGAAGCACGGACCGGCGGCCACCTCCACGCTCGACGTGCTGTGGGTGCTCTACGACCGGGTGCTGAGGGTGACTCCGCAGCGGCGGGACGATCCGGCCCGGGACCGGTTCCTGCTGAGCAAGGGGCACGGGCCGATGGCGTACTACGCGGTGCTGGCCGCGAAGGGGTTCGTGCCGGTCGGCTGGCTGCCCGGGTTCGGGGCGTACGACTCCCCGCTCGGCCATCACCCCGACCGGGTCCTGGTGCCGGGGGCCGAGATCGCCAGCGGGTCGCTCGGACACGGGCTGCCCATCGCCGTGGGCAGCGCCCTGGGGCTGCGGGCGCAGCAGCTGCACGACCCGGCGGTCTGGGTGCTGATCGGGGACGCCGAGCTGGACGAGGGCAGCAACCACGAGGCGATCGCCTTCGCGGGGCCCGCCGGACTGGAGCGGCTGCACACGATCGTGGTCGACAACTCCTCCGCCAGCCATGCGCGGCCCGGCGGGATCGCCGCCCGGTTCGAGGCCGCGGGCTGGTCCGCGGTGACCGTCGACGGGCGCGACCACGAAGCCCTGTACGCCGCCTTCACGGCGCCGCATCCCGGGCGGCCGCACGTGGTCGTGGCCCGGGTCGAGCCGAAGACCGCCTGAATCTCCCTCCCTCACCTTCTTGAAGGGCTCTCTGTCATGGACACCATGCGTGACCGTTTCGCTCCCGTCGTCTCCCGGATGCTGGACGAGGACCCGCGCGTCGCGGTCGTCCTCGCCGAGATCGGCAAGGACGCCTTCCACGAGGCCATGGCCCGGCATCCCGACCGGGTGATCAACGTCGGCATCCGGGAGCAGCTGCTGGTCGGGGCGGCGGCCGGGCTGGCGCTGACCGGGCTGCGCCCCGTCGTGCACACCTTCGCGAGCTTCCTCGTGGAGCGGCCGTTCGAGCAGGTCAAGCTGGATCTGGGGCACCAGGAGGCGGGGGCGGTGCTGGTCAGCGCGGCGGCCTCGTTCGACTGGCCGGCGGGCGGCTACACGCACATGTCCCCCGGGGACGTGGCGCTCCTCGACACCCTGGACGGCTGGACCGTCCATGTGCCCGGGCACCCGGACGAGGCGGAGACCCTGCTGCACCACGCGGTCGCCGCGGGCGACGACAAGGTCTACGTGCGGCTCTCCGTCCAGTCCAACCGGCGGGGGCGGGTGATCGACGGACGGCACCTCGTCACGGTCCGCGAGGGCCGCGCCGGGGTGGTCGTCGCGGTCGGGCCGATGCTGGACGCCGTCCTCGCCGCCACGGAGGGGCTGGACGTGACCGTGCTGTACGCGACGACCGTACGGCCCCTCGACGCGGCGGGCCTGCGCCGGGCCGCGGAGGCGGCGGGCACCGACGTCGTCCTGGTCGAGCCGTATCTGGCCGGCACCTCGACGGCCGAGGTGAGCGAGGCCCTGTCCGACGCGCCGCACCGGGTGCTGGGCCTGGGCGTGGGACGCCGGGAGCTGCGCCGCTACGGGACGGTCGAGGAGCACGTGGCCGCTCACGGGCTGGACGCGCGGAGCCTGCGGGAGCGGATCGGCGCGTTCGTGGGGGCGCGGGGGCGGGTGGCCGCCGGGGTGTGACCCGCGGTGCGGCGGTGACGCCGGGGGCGTTCGGCTCCGCCCGGAGCGGGGTGCGTATCGGCAGGACCGCCGGGAGGGCCGTGGCCGGCGCCGAACCTCCCAGTCGGCGGGAAGACGAGGTAAGGGACGCCGGCAGCGTGGTGTCGCCGAGGGGGGGCGACGGCCCGGGCCGTGACGAAGAACAGGGCGAGGTCCCGTGACCAGACGGCCACGGCGCCGCCTTCGGAGCGCCGCGCGGGATCATGCCACGCCGGACCCGCGCGCACCGGGAATTCTCACTCCGCGGCCGGGCGGCCCAACTCGGGGTGGACGTCGAGGAGTCGGGGCGGGGCGGCCTGGCGCCAGGAGTCGGCGAGGATGTCGCGCAGCTCGTCCTCGTCCTCCAGCGCGCCGAGTCTCGCTCTCACCCAGGCGAACTGGGCCTCGTGGTCGGCGACCCAGAACTTCTCGGGCTCGGCCAGCACCAGTTCGTCACGCTCCTCCTTGGGGCAGCGCACGGCGATGGACGTCTCCTCCTCGGGCAGGGTCACGAACATCTTCCCGGCCACCCGGAAGGTGGGCATGCTCCAGGCGATCTTCTCGGTGGTCTCCGGCAGGGACAGGGCGATACGGCGTACGTCTTCGGCATCCGGCATGCAACGCACCGTAGCCCCTGCCACTGACAGTCACCCTCCGGGCCGCCGGAAATCGAGCCGCTTGAAATACAGCGTCGTCGGCCGCAGCTCGCCCGCCGGGCTCAGCACGTAGTCGGGGATGACGCCGGCCCGGGTCCAGCCCGCTGAGCGGTACAGCTGCTCGGCGGGGCTGTCGGTCTCGGTGTCGAGGTGGAGCAGGGTGATCCCGGCCGCGGCGGCCGCGTCCTCGGCGGTGGTCAGGAGGCGGCGGCCGAGGCCCTGTCCGCGCGCGGTGCGGTGCACCATCAGCTTCACCAGTTCCGCGCGGTGACGGCTGTTCGGTTTGTCGGGGCGGTCCAGGCTGACGGTGCCCAGGACCCGGCCGGTGTCCGCCACGGCCGCCCAGACGGCGAGCCGCCCGCACACCATCGCGTCCGCCCGCTCCCGCCACCAGCCGGCCGCCTGCGCACGTCCGAACGAGGCGAGGAAGCCGACCGAGGCGCCGCCGGCCACGGTGTCGGCGAGCAGCTCCGCCAACTCCCCCGCGCACGCCCGCACGTGACCCTCGTCCCAGCGCTCCACCCGCACGGGCGCGCGATCGCGCGCGAAGGCGCTCTCCTCACATCTCACGTCCGGGAAGCTATCCCGCACGGGGGACGTCCGCGTTACGAAAGCCTCACGCCCCCTGCGCTGCCCGTCCCAGTGCCTCCAGCACCGGGCGGATCAGCGGGTGCCCCTCGGCTCCGCGTCGTACGGCGGCGAAGACGCGGCGGGTGGGGGCCACGCCGTCGACGGGGCGGACGATCACCCGGGTCAGGTCCATGCCGTTCAGCGCCGAGCGCGGTACGAGGGCCACGCCCGCGCCGGCCGAGGCCAGGGCGACGACGGCGCGGAAGTCGTCGGAGGAGTGCTCCAGCCGCGGCTGGAAGCCGGCGCTCTCGCAGGCGAGGACGACCACCTCGTGACAGGGGTTGCCGGGGTACGGGCCGATCCAGGCGTCCTTGGCCAGGTCGGCGAGGGGGACCTGGGCGCCGTCCGCGAGGCGGTGGCCGACGGGGACGACGGCGTCGAACGGCTCGGCGTAGAGCGGGACATGGGTGAGCCGGGGGTCGTCGGCCGGCGGGGCGCCCCGGTACTCCACCGCGACCGCCACGTCGACCTGCCGGTCCAGCACCATCGGCAGGCTGGCGTCGCCCTCCGCGTCCTGGACGCGGATGCGTATGCCGGGCGCCGTGTCCGCGAGCCGGGCCAGGGCCGGGGCCACGACCTGGGCGATGCCGGTGGCGAAGGCGGCCACGGTGACCGTGCCCGCCTCGCCCGAGCCGTACGCCGCCAGCTCCGCCTCGGCCCGCTCCAGCTGCGCGAGGACCGCGTTGGTGTGGCCGAGCAGGATCTCGCCGGCCGGGGTGAGCCGGACCCCCTTCGCGCCGCGCTCGACCAGCCGGTGGCCGGTCTCCTGCTCCAGGGCCGTCAGCTGCTGGGAGACGGCGGAGGGGGTGAGATAGAGCGCGGCGGCCGCCGCCGTGACCGTGCGGTGGTCGGCCACCGCACGGAGGATGTGGAGCCGCCGTGCCTCGATCATGCCCTCAATTATCGCAAGGCGTCCGGGCTGCTCAGGCCCCCAGTTCCGCGCGCGCCGCGACGAACGCGTCCACCGCGCGGTTGACGTCGTCCGTGGAGTGCGCGGCGGACAGCTGGACGCGGATACGGGCCTGGCCCTGCGGGACGACCGGGTACGAGAAGCCGATCACGTACACGCCGCGCTCCAGCAGCAGCTCGGCCATGCGGCCCGCCTCCGACGCGTCACCGATCATCACGGGGGCGATGGCGTGGTCGCCGGGGAGGATGTCGAAGCCCTCCTCGGTCATCCGGCGGCGGAACAGCGCGGTGTTCTCGGCCAGCCGGACGCGCAGGTCGTCCGCCGACTCCAGCAGGTCGAGGACCTTCAGGGAGGCGGCGGCGATCACCGGCGCGAGGGTGTTGGAGAACAGGTAGGGGCGGGAGCGCTGGCGCAGCAGGGCGACGATCTCGGCGCGGGCGGCGACGTAACCGCCGGAGGCGCCGCCGAGGGCCTTGCCGAGGGTGCCCGTGACGATGTCGACGCGGTCCATGACGCCGTGCAGCTCGGGGGTGCCGCGGCCGGTGGGGCCGACGAAGCCGACGGCGTGCGAGTCGTCGACCATGACCATCGCGTCGTGGCGGTCGGCGAGGTCGCAGATCTCGCGCAGGGGCGCCACGTAGCCGTCCATGGAGAAGACGCCGTCGGTGACGATCAGCTTCCGGCGGGCGCCGCCCTCGGTGGCCTCCTTGAGCTTCGCCTCCAGGTCGGCGAGGTCGCGGTTGGCGTAGCGGAAGCGGCGGGCCTTGGACAGGCGGATGCCGTCGATGATGGAGGCGTGGTTGAGGGCGTCGGAGATGACCGCGTCCTCCTCGCCGAGCAACGTCTCGAAGACGCCGCCGTTGGCGTCGAAGCAGGAGGAGTACAGGATCGTGTCCTCCTGGCCGAGGAAGGAGGACAGGCGCGCCTCCAGCTCCTTGTGCACCTCCTGGGTGCCGCAGATGAAGCGGACCGAGGCCATGCCGTAGCCCCAGCGGTCCAGGGCCTCGTGGGCGGCGGCGATCACCTCGGGGTGGTCGGCGAGGCCGAGGTAGTTGTTGGCACAGAAGTTGAGGACCTCGCCGGGGCGGCCGCCGGCGGTCACGGCGACGGTCGCCGACTGCGGGGTGCCGATGACGCGCTCGGGCTTGTGCAGACCGGCGGCGCGGATCTCGTCGAGGGCGGCGCGCAGGTCGTCGCGGACGGTGTCGAACATGGGGAAGCTCCTGAAAGTGCGGGCGCGGAACGGGGGTTGCTCAGACGGTCCAGTCGAGGATGACCTTGCCGCCCTTGCCGCTCGCGGCGTCGGCGAAGGCCGCCTCGAAGTCGCGGTAGCCGTACCGGCCGGTGATCACGGGGGCGAGGTCCAGGCCGCCCTCCAGCAGCACCGACATCGCGTACCAGGTCTCGAACATCTCGCGGCCGTAGATGCCCTTGATGGTGATCATCGAGGTGACGATGCGCGACCAGTCGACCGGGAACTCCTGCGCGGGCAGGCCGAGCATCGCGATCCGGCCGCCGTGCGTCATGTTGGCGATCATGTCCCGCATGGCCTCGGGGCGGCCGGACATCTCCAGGCCGACGTCGAAGCCCTCGCGCAGGCCCAGCTCACGCTGGCCGTCGGCGATGGTGGACGTGGCGACGTTCAGGGCGAGGCTGGCCCCTGTCTTGCGGGCCAGTTCCAGGCGCTCCTCGCTGACGTCGGTGACGACGACGTTGCGGGCGCCGGCGTGCCGGGCGACGGCGGCGGCCATCAGGCCGATCGGTCCGGCGCCGGTGATCAGGACGTCCTCGCCGACCAGCGGGAAGGACAGCGCGGTGTGCACGGCGTTGCCGAACGGGTCGAAGATCGCGGCCACGTCGAGGTCGACGGGGACACGGTGCACCCACACGTTGGTCGCGGGCAGGGCGACGTACTCGGCGAACGCGCCGTCGCGGCCGACCCCGAGGCCGACGGTGGCCCGGCACAGGTGGCGGCGGCCGGCCAGGCAGTTGCGGCACTTGCCGCACACCAGATGCCCCTCGCCGCTGACCCGGTCCCCTGTGCGGATGTCGGTCACGTCCCGGCCGGTTTCGACGACCTGGCCGACGAACTCGTGCCCGATCGTGAGCGGGGTGCTGATCGCCTGCTGCGCCCAGCCGTCCCAGGCCCGGATGTGCAGGTCGGTGCCGCAGATACCGGTCCGCATGACCTTGATCAGTACGTCACCGGGGCCGATCTCGGGCTCCGGGACGTCCGTCAGCCAGAGTCCCGGCTCCGCCTTCTGCTTGACCAGCGCCTTCACGAATGCGGCTCCTGTGCGTGAGATCCCGGCCCGCGGGCATGCCGAAGGCGCCCGCACCGGGTCAGAGGGGTGGAATCACCCTGCAATCTGCCGTATGCGCGGCCGCGGGTCCATCGAGCTTTTCTTAACCGCCGCCTCAGCTTTCCTTCACGCCTCCTGAGTTTCCCGCACCCCGGTACGGGCCACAGGGCTCAGAGCGGTAGCCCGTCCTCGGCGCTGCGTTCGAGACGTACGACGAGGTCGGCGGCGAGCGCCTTGATGCCCTCCAGGCCCGCCCTGCCCCACACCCGGGGCTCGACGTCGGCCGCGCACACGGTGCCGAGTGTCATGCCGGAGCTGTCGATGAGCGGGGCGCCGAGGTAGGAGCGGATGCCGTAGGCGTCGACGACCGGGTTGCCGGCGAAGCGCGGGTAGTCGCGGACGTCCTCCAGGACCAGCGCCTTGTGGCGGACCACCACATGGGGGCAGAAGCCGTGGTCACGGGGCAGGACCCGGCCGAGCTCGGCACTGCTGCCGTCCTCGCGGAGGACCGGCACGACGGTGGGGGCGCTCAGGCCGGCGAAGAACTGGTGCTCCTCGCCGATGAAGTTGACCATGGCGTACGGCGCGCCGGTGAGCCGGGCGAGATGGTCCGCGAAGGAGTCCAGCGCCGGGTCGGGGCGGTCCGCCAGGCCGAGCCGGCGCAGCCGGTGCACACGGGCGGGAGCCTCTCTGTCCTCGGGGGTGAGCAGCAGACCCCGGACCGGCCGGGGCGGCTCGTAGCTCATGGCCGGGCTCCGGTCCGTACGTCCGGCCCTGGCCCCGCCGCGGTGCCGGCTCGTGACCGTGCTCCGGGCGGGGCTTCGGCGCTGCGGGTGTACGTCATACGGGAACTCCGGGGGCGAGAGGGCGGGATCACCGGTGGGCGCCATGGCTCGGCGCGGTCGCCGGGGCATGGGCCAGGAGGTGGCGGACGAGGGTGAGCAGGGTCTGCACGCCGGAACTGGAGATGCGTGCGTCGCAGCGGACGACGGGGATCTCCGGGTCGAGGTCGATGGCGGCGCGGACCTCTTCGGGGTCGTAGCGGTAGCCGCCGTCGAACTCGTTGATGGCGACGATGAAGCCGAGCCCGCGCTCCTCGAAGAAGTCCACGGCCGCGAAGCAGTCCTCCAGGCGCCGGGTGTCGGCGAGGATGACCGCGCCGAGCGCGCCCTCGGACAGCTCGTCCCACATGAACCAGAACCGCTCCTGTCCGGGCGTGCCGAACAGGTACAGCACATGGTCCGGATCGAGGGTGATCCGGCCGAAGTCCATGGCGACCGTGGTCTCCATCTTGTTCTCGATGCCGTCGAGACTGTCCGTTCCGACGCTGACCGTGGTGAGCAGCTCCTCCGTACTGAGCGGCGCGATCTCGCTGACCGCGCCCACGAAGGTCGTCTTGCCGACCCCGAACCCGCCCGCGACGAGGATCTTCAGCGCGGTCGGGAACGGGTCAGAGCTGTCGTCGTAGTCCATCGAGCACTGCCTCCAGCAGAGACCGGTCAGTGGGTGTGTGGTGGAAGACGGGGGGCTTGGTGGTCAGCGCCCCGCAGTCGACGAGGTCGGAGAGCAGCACCTTGGTGACCACCGCGGGCAGCTTCAGCTGCGCTGCGACCTCGGCGACCGAGACGGGCCCGCGGCACAGGTCCAGGGCCTGGGCGTGCTCGGGGCCGAGGTAGCCGAGCGGAGCGACGCCGGTGGCCATCACCTGCGACATCAGGTCCAGGGCGACGCTGGGCTCGGTGCGTCCGTTGCTGACCGTGAACGGGCGCACCAGCCGTCCGGCCGCGTCGTCCAGCCAGGGCCCGTCGCCGGCTGCGGCCACGCTCAAGGCCTCGTCGCCGCGGAGTCGACGGGGTGCTGGCGGGGCGCGGTCACCAGATAGGGGCGGACGCTCTTGACGAGCATCGCCATCTCGTAGCCGAGCACGGCGGCGTCGGCCTCGCGCCCGGCGAGCACGGCGAGACAGGTGCCGGAGCCGGCGGTGGTGACGAACAGCAGGCTCGTGTCGAGTTCGACGACGACCTGGCGGACGTCGCCGCCGTCACCGAACCGGACGCCCGCGCTGCGGCCCAGCGAGTACAGGCCGGAGGCCAGGGCGGCCATGTGGTCGGCGCTGTCGATGTCGAGGCCGTGCACGGACTTCACCAGCCCGTCGCAGGACAGGAGCACCGCGCTGGTGGTGTGCGGTACGCGCTGCACGAGGCCGCTCAGCAGCCAGTCGAGGTCGGATGCATGGGCGGTCGGCGCATCGCTCGCCATGGTGGATCGACTCCTTGGGGTACGAAGGTCTGCGGGAGCGCGGACAGTTGGGGGATGGGGGGGGATAGGGGGATGAAAGGGATGGGGGGAACGGTCGGGTGGAGCGGGGGTGGGTGCGGGCGGTCAGCCGGCCGGAGCGCTCCCGTCGGGCCGGCCGGCGCCGTGGGCACCGTCGATTCCGGGCGCGTGGGCGCGCCCTTGGGGTATGGGCGTCGGGCCCAGGAGTTCCGCCCCGTTCATGGGTGGGGGCTCCATGGGTACGGCCGCCGTGTTCTCTAGGTGTTCGAGGTGTTCAAGGTGCTGCTGGGCCTCGGCGAGTCCGATCCCGCGCTGGAAGGCGGCCATCAGCCCCGGGTCGTGGCCCGCGACGGTGTCGGCCTCCCGGCGGGGTGCCGGGCCGCCGCGCAGCTCGGGGACGATGTGCTCCTGGGCGCGGCGGCGGGGCAGTTGGGGCTTGCCCATGGTGCCGCGCACGGCGCCGGCGCGCGGGGTGGGCAGGACGCCCGCGTGCGCCTCGACGGCGGACCGGTCCCCGGCGCCGATGCCCGGGACGGCCGCGGCGGGAGTGGGCCGGTCCTGCCGGGCGCCGCGCACGGGCAGCGGCGCGGGCGCCCCGGCGTCCCGCTCTCCCCGCACGTCCTCGGCACCGGATCGGCTCGGCTCGGCGTGGGTTCCGTGCTGTTCGGCCCCGGTGTTCCCGGCCGCCGGCCGGCCTTCGACACCCTGCGGGGGCACCGGCGCGGACACCTGGGCCTGCGCGTGCGTCCGGACCTGAACGTGCGGCTGAGGCTGTTGCTGTGGCCGCGTGTGCGGGTGCGGCTGGACCCCCGCCTCCGGTACGGCCGCCGTCGGCTCCTCGGGCGCGCCCGCAGCGGTGCCCAACAGCGCCTGCGGGACGACGAGTACGGCCTGGACACCGCCGTAGATGTTGGTCTGGAGGCGGACGTGGATGCCGTGCCGGCGGGCGAGCTGGGAGACGACGTAGAGCCCGATGCGGCCGTCGGCCAGCAGGCTGGCGACGTTGACCTGGTCGGGGTCGGCGAGCAGGGCGTTCATCCGGTTCTGTTCGCCGACGGGCATGCCGAGTCCGCGGTCCTCGACCTCCACGGCGAGCCCGGAGGTGACGAGGCCCGCGCGGAGCAGCACCTGGGTCTGCGGAGCCGAGAACACCGAGGCGTTCTCGATGAGTTCGGCGAGCAGGTGGATGACGTCGGCGACGGCGTGCCCGCGCAGCTCGCCGTCGATCGGTGGCACCAGCTTGACCCGGGAGTACTGCTCGACCTCGGCGATGGCGGAGCGCAGCACCTCGGTCATGCTCACCGGGTTGCTCCACTGGCGCCGGGAGACGGCGCCGCCGAGCACGGCGAGGTTCTCGGCGTGCCGCCGGATCCGGGTGGCCAGGTGGTCCACGTGGAACAGGCCCTTGAGCAGGTCGGGGTCCTCGATCTCGTTCTCCAGCTCGTCGAGGATCGAGATCTCCCGGTGCACGAGGGACTGAAGCCGGCGCGCGAGGTTGACGAACACCTCCAGCTTCTGCTCGCTGCCCGTGTGGCTGGAGAGCTGGGCGGCGCGTACGACGGCGGTGACGGCGCCGTCGTGCGCACGGGCCAGGTCGGCGGCGAGCAGCTCGAAGTCGTCGGCGTCGGCGGGCAGTCGACGGCGCGCGGAGCGCTGCGGCGGCGCCTCGCCCTGGCGCAGCGCGTCGACCAGCGCGTGCAGGTCGGCCTCGCCGCGTGCGGCGGTGCGGCGCAGGACGTCGACGCGGTCGGCGACCGAGCGGGCGGCGCGGTCGGCGGCCACGGCGGCGATGAGGATGCCGGCGACGGTCACGGTGACCGCTCCGGCGAGCACGGCCCACAGGACGGGGCCGGTGCGGGCGCCGGTGGAGCGGATGCTGAACAGGACCGCGGCGGAGGCGCTCAGCGCGACCGCGAGCGGCGGCAGCACGGCGAGCCGCATCAGCTGGGGCCGTATGTGCATTTCGGGCAGTGCGGGAGCGGTTCGGGCACCCGGCCGCCCGTGCCGCCCGCCCTCTCGGCGGTCGGCGCGCGTGGCCGGTGCTCGGAGGTGAGACATCTGCGTCCTCGTACTGGTCCGTCGGGCCTGCCCTCGCGGGATGTGCGAGGCGGGCATGCGTCATCGCAGCGCCGGCGGACGGAACCCGGAGATCCGGCCACCCGTCAGCCGACGGACACTCACAGTAATGGCCTGAGCATCATGTGCGGTGGGCAGTTGACAAACTCCCCCGAGGAGCGTCCCGCTCTGGTATGAAGCCTCGTACGACAGACCGATTAACCGGCCGGGCCCGGAATCGGCCCGGCCCACGCGTCGATCGCCTGGGGCGGAATGTTACGGAGAGTATCCGCTTTGGCCTTGGCTGATCCGGCCCTACGACCGGCCCCGCGCGGGCGGCTCCGCCACCAGCGCCCCGACCGAGCTCCAGGTCCGGCGCTCCGTGCCCGCGACACCTCGCCACCAGGCCTCGGCCGGGAGCTTGCCCGCCGGTTCGAAGGGCTCGCCGGGGCGCGGCAGGGCCACCGCCTGGCCGACCTCCTCGGCCGCCTCCTTGGTCCACTCCCCCGGCTCCGCCCACGGATGCGGCGCGAGGTTGAACGTGCCCCAGTGGATCGGCAGCAGCGCGCCGTGCGGCGCGCCGCCCTGGAGGTCCAGGTGGGCGCGCAGGCCCTCGTCGGGGCGCATGTGGATGTCGGGCCAGAACTCGCTGTACGCCCCGACCTGGATCATCGTCGCGTCGAACGGGCCGTGGGCGGCACCGATCTCCCGGAAGCCGTCGAAGTAGCCGGTGTCGCCGCTGTGGTAGATCCGGTGCTCCTCGCCGGCGACGACCCAGGAGGCCCAGAGGGTGTGCTGGGTGTTGCGCAGGGCGCGGCCGCAGAAGTGGCGGGCCGGGGTGGCGGTGAGGGTCAGGCCGCCGACCCTGGTGGACTCGTGCCAGTCCAGCTCGCGCAGCCGGTCCGGGGAGACGCCCCAGTGCTCGAGGTGTGCGCCGACGCCGAGCGGCACGGCGAACAGGGTGTCCGTGCCGGCCAGCGCCTTGATCGTGGGCAGGTCGAGGTGGTCGTAGTGGTCGTGCGAGATCACCACGACGTCGACCGGGCCCAGCGCGGCCAGCGGCAGCGGGACGGGGTGCAGCCGCCGTGGTCCGGCGAACGGGAACGGCGAACAGCGCTCGCCCCAGACCGGGTCGAACAGGACCCGCCGGCCGTCGATCTCCGCCAGCACGCCGGAGTGGCCCATCCAGGTCAGCCGCAGCCCCGTGGCGGGCGGCTTGGCCAGGTCGGCGAAGGTCGTGGGGTACACCGGGACGGTGCCCTTCGGGGCGCGCAGCGGCCGGGTCTCCTTGTCGAGGAAGACCTTCGCGAGGTCCAGCGAGGAGCCGGAGGGGCGGGTGCGCGCGGGGCCGCCGGGGTTCTGGAAGACGCCGTCCTTGAAGTGGGGGGAACGGCGGATGCGCGCCATGCGCTCACCGCCCGGGTCCGCGCCGAAGGCCTCCGGACGCAGCGCGCGGAGCCCGGAGATCGAGGAACGCAAGCCGGTCACGGTACCTCCCGGTGAAGTGGGTGAGGCTCCCCATTATGGTCGGCGCCTCCGACAGCCCGGAGGCCCCGGGGCGCGAGGCCTGCCTCACACGGCCCCGCCGACTCTCCGTCCGGCGCGTTGACAGGGCCCGGAGCGGCTCCTGATACTGACTCGTGATTCAGTACCGTGCCCGAGGAGACCTCATGACGGCGCCCGTCCCCACGCCCCTGATGTCGCTCGTCTGGACCGACCACGTGACCGGCCGCCGGGGCTTCCTGGTCGTGGACCGGCTGGTGCGCGGCGTGGCCAGCGGCGGGCTGCGGATGCGCCCCGGCTGCACGCTGGAGGAGGTGACGGGGCTCGCCCGCGGCATGACGATGAAGGAGGCCCTGCACTACGACCCCGAGCGCCGCTACGTCCCCCTCGGCGGCGCCAAGGGCGGTATCGACTGCGATCCCCGGGCCCCGGAGGCGTACGGGCTGCTGGTGCGCTATCTGCGCGCGATGCGGCCGTACATCGAGAGTTTCTGGACCACCGGCGAGGATCTCGGTCTCTCCCAGGACCTGGTGGACCGGGCGGCGGCAGAGGCGGGTCTGGTCTCCTGCGTCCAGGCGGTGTACCCGCTGCTGGACGACGAGGCGGCGGCCCGCGCGCGGCTCGCGGACGCCTTCGCGGTCGAGGTGGACGGCATCGGCCTGGACGAGCTGGCGGGCGGCTGCGGGGTCGCCGAGTCGGTGCTCACGGCGCTGGACCGGGCGGCGGTGCCGTACGCGGGCGCGCGCGTGGCCGTCCAGGGGCTCGGCACGATGGGCGGCGCCACCGCGCGCTTCCTCACGCGCGCGGGGCTGACGGTGGTGGCGGTCGCCGACATCAAGGGCACGATCGCGAATCCGGCGGGGCTGGACGTCGAGGCACTGCTGGCCGCGCGGGACGGCTACGGCACCGTCGACCGCCGGGTGTTGCGCCCCGGCGACCGGGAACTGCCCGGCGACGCCTGGCTGTCCGCCGCCGCCGAGGTGCTGGTGCCGGCGGCGGTGTCGTACGCCGTCGGCACCGGCGAGGCGGAGCGGATCCGCGCCCGCTGGATCGTGGAGGCCGCCAACATGCCGGTCCTGCCGGCGGCGGAGGGACTGCTGACCGCGCGCGGGGTGACCGTGCTGCCGGACGTCGTGGTCAACTCCGCGACGAACGCCTGGTGGTGGTGGACCCTGTTCGGCGACATCGGTGCGGACGCCGACGAGGCCTTCGCGTACATCCGGCGCTCCATGCGCGCCCTGACCGGCCTGATGCTCGACCGCGCGCAGGCCGACGGCACGACCCCGCGCGCGGCCGCCCACGCCCTCGTGACCGACCGGCTGCCGGTGATCGCGGAGCGCTTCGGGTGGTACCGCTGACGGCCGGACGACGGCCGCAACCGCCCGTGGCAGCCGGGTCGCGTCGGCGCTGCCCATGACAACGGATTAGGGTGGCCGCGTGGCGAGAGTGCGGTTGAGCGTGGCCGAGCGGCGCGAGGAGCTGCTGCGGGCCGCCATCGGGCAGATCGAGGCGCGGGGCGTGGCGGCGGTCAGGATCGCCGACGTGGCCGCGGCGCTCGGGGTGAGCAACGCGCTGGTGCTGTACCACTTCTCGACGAAGGAGCGGCTGGTCGCCGCGGCGTTCACGTACGCGGCCGAGGACGATCTCGCGCATCTGCACAAGGTGCTGGGGCGGCGCACGTCCGCGCTGCGCCGGCTGCGGGCGGCGGTGCGCTGGTACGCGCCGACCGGGCAGGCCAAGGGCTGGCGGCTGTGGATCGAGGGCTGGGCCGTGGCACTGCGCGAGCCCGCGCTGCGGGACGTCACCCGGGACCTGGACCGGCAGTGGAAGGCGGCGATCACCGAGGTGATCGCCGAGGGCGTGGCGGCGGGCGAGTTCACGTGCGCCGACCCGGCCGGTGCCGCCCTGCGGCTGACCGCGCTGCTGGACGGGCTGGCGGTGCAGCTGACGTCGTACCCGGGCGCGGTGCCGCGCAGCCGGGCCCAGCAGTGGGTCGACGACACCCTCGCACGCGAACTGGGCCTGGCCGGTGAGGCGTTGACCGAGCGCTGAGGGGTGCGCCGCCGCCCGCGCCCCGCTCCGTCGGCCGGGCGGAGCGGGGCGGGGGCGGGAGCCCCGGTGTCAGGCCACCGACGCGATGCGGTGCTTGATGTCGTCCGGGGACAGGGCGCCCTTCGCCGTCACGTGGTCGCCGGAGGACTCGCCGCGCAGCCTGCGGCCGATCCACGGGACGAGGAACTCACGGGCCCAGTGGACGTCGTCGCGGCGGATCTCCAGCGTGCCCCGGGGCGGCAGCGGCGGCCACGCCTGCTCCGGGTCGGCCGGGATCTCCAGGCCGAGGGCCTGACCGGCGCGCAGCGCCACGCGGGTGTGTCCCTCGGGCGAGAGGTGGAGCCGGTCGCTGTCCCACACCCTGCGGTCCTGCACGGACTTCAGGGACCACAGGTCCAGCACCGGGCAGCCGTACCGGTCGGCGATCGCCCGTACATGTCCGTTGTACGTGGCGATCCTGCCCCGCAGATGCTTGAGCACGGGCACACCGCGGGTGTCGAACCCGGTCGTCACCATGACCGTGCCCGCGGCCTCGCTCAGCCGGGCCACGGCCCGTTCGAAGCGCTCGGCCACCTCGTCCGGGTCGGTGCCCGGGCGGATGATGTCGTTGCCGCCCGCGCAGAGGGAGACCAGGTCCGGGGCCAGGTCGACGGCCTTCGGGAGCTGGTCCTCCACGATCTGGTCGAGCAGCTTCCCGCGGACCGCGAGATTGGTGTACTTGAAGTCCCCCTCGGGACGCCGGTCGGCGAGCAGGACCGCGAACCGGTCGGCCCAACCGACGAACGCCCCGTCGGGGCCGGGATCGCCGACGCCCTCGGTGAAGCTGTCCCCCACCGCCACGTACGACCCGATCGCTGATCTGTTGTCATTCTTCGAATCGTCTGCCACGTCGGACCATGATTCACCTTCGGATGTGACCTACGCGACCGTAGGCAGGGGTTGACGAACGGTGAGATGAGACACCCCAAAAGAATTTGCCATTCAGGAATAGACCGGTCATCCGACGCGTTGGAGCCGCAGCACCGTCGCGTCCAGGTCGCCCGTGAGTCCGGTGCGCAGCCCGTGGTGCAGCAGCACGGCCCCGCGGTGCACCTGGCCGGTTTCGCGGCATGCGTACGACGCGGCCGGGTCGAGCCCGCGCAGCCGCAGCGCCGGTGCCGGCTCGCCGTAGCGCTGCGCCTGGAGCCAGGCGAGCACCACCGTCTGTGCGCCCCGGACGTACTGGACGGCGCTCAGACCGCCGGCCGGGGGCCGCAGCCGGTACAGCTCGCCGTGCTGGACGACCGGGCGGATCTCCTTGTACAGGTCCACCCAGCGCCGGGCCTCGGCCAGGTCTTCGTCGCTCCACTCGGTGAGGTCGCCGCCGACGCCGAGCACGCCCGCCATGGCGCTGACGAACCGGAACCGCAGCGAACTGACACGCCCGTTGAGCTGGGTGTTGGGGCTGTCGGTGACCCAGGCGGCCATGACCCGGGCGGGGTGGAGCTGGCTGAAGCCGTGCTGGATGGCGAGGCGGTCGAGCGGGTCGGTGTTGTCGGAGGTCCACACCTGGTCGGTACGGCTCAGCACCCCGAGGTCGATCCGGCCGCCACCGCCCGAGCAGGACTCGAAGGCGACACCGGGGTGGGCGGCGCGCAGCCGGTCCAGCAGGGCGTACAGACCGCGGACATGGTCCACCCACAGCCGCTGCGGGTACGGCTCGCCGGGCCAGCCGGCGTCGGTGAAGCAGCGGTTGAAGTCCCACTTCACGTAGTCGACCGGGGCGCCGGACAGCAGCGTGTCCAGCTGCTCCCACAGGTACTCCCGGACGTCCTCGCGGGCGAGGTTGAGGACGAGTTGGTTGCGCAGTTCCGTCCGCCTGCGTCCCGGCTGGTACTGCACCCAGTCGGGGTGCGCGCGGTACAGGTCGCTGTCCGGGTTGACCATCTCCGGCTCGACCCAGATACCGAACCGCATGCCGAGGCCGTGCACCTGGTCGGCGAGCGGCTTCAGGCCGTGCGGGAAGCGGTCGGGGTTGGGCGTCCAGTCGCCGAGCCCGGCGCGGTCGGCGGTGCGGGCGCCGAACCAGCCGTCGTCCACCACGAACAGCTCGACCCCGATCGCGGCGGCCCGGCGCGCGAGGGCGAGCTGCTGCTCCTCGGAGATGTCGAAGTTCGTCGCCTCCCAGGAGTTGAACAGCACGGGCCGGTCCCGCTCGGCGTCCGGGACGACGTACGCGCGCTGGTACGCGTGCCAGGCGCGGCTCGCGCCGCCGAAGCCGCCGTCGCTCCACAGGCCCGCGAAGACGGGGGTGGTGTACGACTCCCCCGGCTGCAGGAGCAGCAGGCCCGAGTCGTCGTAGCCTGCGCCGCCCGTGATCTGCACGCGCGCGTCCGGGAGTTGGGCGACGGCGATCCGCCAGGAGCCGGACCAGCCGAGCGCGCAGGCGTAGACCTCGCCCCGCTCCTCGGCGGCGTCGGTGTCCAGGGCCACCCAGGGCAGGTGCTGGTGGCCGGTGTGGCCGCGGCGGCTGCCGATGACCTTCTCGCCGTAGGTGAGCGGGACGGTGGTGAGCCGGGACTCGGCGGCCCAGCGACCGTGCAGCTGGGACAGCCGCCAGCCCTCGCGGTCGGGCAGGGTCCAGGTGGCCGCGTCGGCCCGCAGCAGCTCCACGCGCGCGTGCCCGCCGTTGTCCACGCTCACCCAGCGCTCCACGACGTCGCCGCGCATCCGGTGGTGCAGGGTGATCGCGATCCCGTCGTCGTCGAAGCGCAGCCGCAGCTCGTCGTCCCCGCCCTCCCGCCCGGTGTCGTACGACACGAAGCGCCACTCGGTGCCGCGCCGCTCCTCGGTGCGCACGGACAGGGCGGGCCGGACGAAGCGGGGGCCGCCCTCGACGGGGTACTCCTCGCGGCCGTCGAGCGGGGACTCGAAAGGCCAGTAGCCGGGCAGCGGGTCCCGCGCCAGGGCCTCGGCGTCCGCGAGGGCGATGCGCGGCCCCCAGTGGAGGTGGAGCAGTTCGTCCGCACCGGTGAGATGCAGCGCATAACTACTGGTGGGCCCCGTAAGGAGCCAGGTACGACCGTCTTCGGCGATGTCCAGCACGTACGACCTCACAGGTGCCAACAGATCCGCTCAAGTGCCAACATCATCAAGCCGCCCGGCGCTGGTGACAATGCCTGTGGACAACTCCTTGCCCGAGGTAACCGATGTCGTATGGTCGACAGAGCGCCCGCCGACGAGCCGCGACGGCGGGGCCCGACCGCGAGGAGCCCCCCGTGACGCAGCAGGTCCCGTCGACCGAGCCGGAACTGGCCGGCGTGCGCAATTTCCGCGACGTGGGCGGACTGCCGACCGCGGACGGGCGCCGGGTGCGCCCCGGCGTGCTGTTCCGCAGCGGACATCTGGCGCACGCGACCGAGGACGACGCGGCCTTCCTCGCCTCCCTGGGCCTGCACACGATCTTCGACTTCCGCAACGCGGCCGACCAGAAGCTGGAGGGCCCGGACGTCGCGCTGCCCGGCGTGCGGAATGTGAACCTGCCGCTGAGCGACCCGGCCGACGGCGCCGAGTTCTGGAAGATGGTCCGCGACGGCGACCTCGACCAGCTGCGCGCGATCCTCGACCACGGCAAGGGCGCGGCCCGCATGTCCGCCTCGTACCGCACGATCGTCAAGGAGCGCACCGCCGAGCACTCCCGGGTGCTGCACGCGCTCGCCGAGGACAGCGTGCCCGCGCTCATGCACTGCGCGGCGGGCAAGGACCGCGCCGGCATCTCCATAGCCGTGACGCTGCTCGCCGTCGGCGTGGAGCGCGACGCGATCGTCGCGGACTACCTGGAGTCCAACGCCAAGCACCGGCGCTACAGGGTCCACCGCAGCGGCAGCGCCGAGTCCGCGTACACGCCTGAGGTGATGGAGCTGCTCAGCCCGCTCTTCGACGCCCGCGCCGAGTACCTCCAGGCGGCCTTCGACAGCATCGAGGAGACCTGGGGCGGCACCGACACCTACCTGGAGCAGGGTCTCTCCCTCGCTCCCGCCCACCGCGACCGGCTGCGCGAGCGCCTGCTGGGCTGAGCGGCGGCCGGCCCGGTCAGCCCTTGCCGCCGATCGCGAACAGCAGGTAGAGGAACGCGGCGAAGACATGGCCGACGGCGATGTAGATGATCAGGCGGATCCACAGGGAACGGGGGAACTTCGTCTCGAAGTTGCTCATGGCAGCTCTCCGGTCGACGGCCCCAGGCACAGCGTGGCCGTGGGGCTCTGCAGCAGGGTGTGGACGAACAGCAGCTCGACACCGTCGTGGTCCTCGGCGGCGAGACGGTGCGGGGTGAGCGAATCGAAGTGCGCGCTGTCGCCGGGCGCGAGCAGGTGCACGGTGTCACCGAGGCGCAGACGCAGGCGGCCCCTGAGGACGTAGAGCCACTCCTCGCCGGGGTGCACGCGTACGACGTCGCCCTGCGAGCCGTACGGCACGCGCACGCGCAGCGCCTGCATGCCGCGGCCGGACGCCCCGGCCTGGAAGTACGTCCAGCCGCCCGCCCGGGTGGGCTCCATGTCGCCAGAGCGCACGATCGCGTCCCGGTCGGCGGCCGTCTCGCCCAGCAGCTCGGAGACCGTCGTACCGTAGATGCGGGCGAGGGCGAGCAGCATCGGCAGTGACGGCTGGCGCTGTCCGGTCTCCAGCCGGGACAGATGGGCGGCCGAGAGACCGGCGGCACGGGCCGCGGCCTCCAGCGTGAGGGCGGCTCGCCGGCGCAGTGCGCGCAGCTGTGGCGCGACCACGGGCAGTGCGTCGCCCGGCTCCGCCGGCGGCCCGGCGTCTGAGGCGTTCATGTCTCCATTCAGCCCCAGCTTTGCCTCAGGGGCAATTTTTTTGCCTCAGAGGCAAACCTGCGGCGCCTGGCCCACGCGCACCTTCCTCCTGTTTCCCTGGCCGCGGTCGGGCTCGCCGCCTTCGTCGTCTTCTTCGTGACCCTGTACGAGACACCACGGCGCTCAGCGGCCCGCCACCGCCTGCTTGATCAGGGTCTTTCCGAAGTCCCACATCAGACCGCCGCCGCTGTGCGCGTCGTCCATCACGGCCGTGAAGGCGTCCACGAACCGGTCCACGTCGGCCGTGTCGAGAACCAGCGGCGGGATCAGCTTGATCACCTCCAGGTGGTCGCCGGAGACCTGGGTGAGGATCCGGTGCCGCTGGAGCAGCGGGACCACGACCATCTGCGCGAACAGGCCCTTGCGGGCCGCCTGGAGCATGGTCCAGCGGCTGCGCAGCTTCAGCGAGGACGGCCTACCGAACTCGATGCCGATCATCAGGCCCCGGCCCCGGACGTCGGCGAGCAGCTCGTACTTCTCGACCAGCGCGGTCAGCCGGGACTTCAGCAGCTCGCCGGTGGCGCGCGCACCGGCGACGACCTGCTCGTCCTCCATCACCGACAGCACGGCGAGGCCGCACGCCATCGCCTGGGCGTTGGAGCCGAAGCTCGCCGAGTGGACCAGCACGCGGTCCATGGACGAGTAGACCTTCTTGAAGATCCAGTCCCGGCCCAGGGTGGCGCTGACCGGGACGTACCCGCCGGACAGGGCCTTGGAGACGCACACGAGGTCGGGCTCCACGCCGTCCTCGTGCTGGTAGGCGTAGAAGTCGCCGGTGCGGCCGAGGCCGGTCTGCACCTCGTCGGCGATCAGCAGCGCCTTGTGCCGATGCAGCAGGTCCTGGGCGGCACGCAGATAACCGGGTGGGGCCTCGTGCACGCCCTTGCCCTGGATCGGCTCGACGATCAGTGCGGCGACGTCGCCCTTCCTCAACTCCCGTGCCAGGGCGTCGAGATCGCCGAGCGGTACGGCCGTGTCGGGCAGCAGCGGGGCGAAGCCGTCCCGGAAGCCGCCTTCGCCGTTGACCGACAGGGAGCCGGTGGTCAGGCCGTGGAAGGCGTGGTCGCAGTAGAGGACGCGGGGCTTTGCGGTGGCGTACCGGGCGAACTTCAGCGCGGTCTCCACAGCCTCCGTGCCGCTGTTGCCGAAGAACACCCGGTCCAGGTGCGGGCTGTGCACGAGCAGCCGCTCGGCGAGCAGGCCGGGCAGCGGCTGGCAGTCGAAGCGGGTGAGGTCGGCGAGGTCGAGGTCGAGGACGTCGTGCAGCGCCTTGCGGACGACCGGGTGGTGGCGGCCGAGGCCCATCACCCCGAACCCGGCGAGCATGTCCAGGTAGTCGTTGCCGTCCGCGTCGTAGAAGTGGGCGCCCTCGGCCCGCTCGTAGACCTTGTCGAAGCCGATGGTGTGCAGCATGCGCGGGAACTGCGGGTTGAGGTACTTCGTGTGCAGCTCGTAGCGTTCGCCGCCGCGCTCGGCGAGCAGGGCGCCGAGGTCGAACTCCGTGCTCATTCCTTCTCCTCGGCCTTCTCCTCGGCCTTCTCCTCGGCCATCTCCTCGGCCTTCTCCCCGGCCGGGGCGGCGGCGTCGGTGACGGCCAGGCTCGCGCTGATCCGTCCGGCGATCTCGACGGGCGTGAGACCGATGTCGGCCAGCACCTCACCGCGCTTGGCGTGCGCGAGGAACTGTTCCGGGATGCCGAAGCGCCGTACCGGCACGTCCACGTCGGCGTCCCCGAGGGCCAGCGCGACCGCCGAACCGACGCCCGCGGAACGGCTGTTGTCCTCCACGACGGCCACCAGCCGGTGTCCGGCGGCCAGGCCCGGCAGGGCGGGGTCGACGGGTTTGACCCACCGGGGGTCCACCACCGTGCAGGTGATCCCGCGCGCTTCGAGCAGATCGGCGGCCTGGAGGCACACGGGTGCCATCACGCCGACGGCGACGAGCAGCACCTCGGGGTCGTCGGCGCGGTGCAGGACGTCCATGCCGCCGATCCGGTCGAGCGCCGGGAGGTCCGGGCCGACCGACTCCTTCGGGTAGCGGACCAGGGTGGGCGCGTCGTCCACGGCGACGGCCTCGCGCAGCTGGGCACGCAGCTGACCGGCGTCGCGGGGGGCGGCGATCCTGAGGCCCGGCACGACCTGCAGGACCGACATGTCCCACATGCCGTTGTGTGAGGCACCGTCGACACCGGTGACACCGGCCCGGTCGAGGACGAAGGTGACCCCGCAGCGGTGCAGGGCGACGTCCATCAGGAGTTGGTCGAAGGCGCGGTTGAGGAAGGTGGCGTAGACGGCGAAGACCGGGTGCAGCCCGCCGGTGGCGAGGCCGGCCGCCGACACCGCCGCGTGCTGCTCGGCGATGCCCACGTCCCACACGCGGCCGGGGAAGCGCTCGGCGAACCTGGTGAGCCCGACCGGGTGCAGCATGGCCGCGGTGATGGCGACGACGTCGCCCCGCTCCTCGCCGATCCGCACCATCTCGTCGCCGAACACCGAGGTCCAGGACGGCCCGCCGGACGGCGAGAGCGGCTCGCAGGTGAGCGGGTCCATCACGCCGACGGTGTGGAAGTGGTCCTCCTCGTGGGCGAGGGCGGGCTCGTAGCCGCGGCCTTTCTCGGTGAGGCAGTGCACGAGGACCGGTCCGTGGAAGCGTTTCGCGCGCCGCAGCGCCGACTCGACGGCCAAGACGTCGTGGCCGTCGATCGGGCCGACGTACTTGAGGCCCAGGTCCTCGAACATGCCCTGCGGGGCGAAGGCGTCCTTGAAGCCCTTCTTCGCGCCGTGCAGGGACTCGTAGATCGTGTTGCCGACGACAGGCGTTCTCAGCAGCACGTCCTTGCCCCAGGCCAGCACCTTCTCGTAGCCGTCCGTCGTGCGCAGGGTGGCCAGGTGGTTGGCGAGGCCGCCGATGGTGGGGCCGTAGGAGCGCTCGTTGTCGTTGACGACGATGATCAGCGGCCGGTCCTTGGCGGCCGCGATGTTGTTCAGCGCCTCCCAGGCCATGCCGCCGGTCAGCGCGCCGTCGCCGATGACCGCGACCACATGGCCCTTCTCCCCCTGCACCTGGCGGGCCTTGGCGAGGCCGTCGGCCCAGCCGAGCGCGGTGGAGGCGTGGCTGTTCTCGATGACGTCGTGCTCGGACTCCTCGCGCGAGGGGTAGCCGGACAGCCCGCCCTTGCCGCGCAGCTTGGAGAAGTCCTGACGACCGGTCAGCAATTTGTGCACATAGCTCTGGTGGCCGGTGTCCCACAGGATCCGGTCGACCGGCGACTCGAAAACCCGGTGGAGCGCGACGGACAGTTCCACCACCCCGAGATTGGGCCCGAGGTGACCTCCCGTCCGCGAGACCGCCTGCACCAGGAACTCCCTTATCTCCCGGGCAAGTTCACCGAGTTCCGCCTCGGACAGCGCCTTCAGGTCGCGCGGTTCCCGGATGCTCTCCAGAATGGTCACGCTGGGCCCCCTCTCGGTCCGTGCCGTGCCTCAATTCGACTGCTCTGCGGGGCTCGTCCGTTCGGCGAGCTTCATGGCCTCCTCGATCAGGGTCTCCACGATCTTCGACTCGGGCACGGTCTTGACGACCTCGCCCTTGACGAAAATCTGCCCCTTTCCGTTGCCTGAGGCAACTCCGAGGTCGGCCTCACGGGCCTCGCCCGGACCGTTGACCACACACCCCATCACCGCGACCCGGAGCGGCACCTCCATGCCGTCCAGCCCCGCCGTGACCTCCTCGGCGAGCTTGTACACATCGACCTGGGCCCGGCCGCAGGACGGGCAGGAGACGATCTCCAGCCGCCGTTCCCGCAGGCCCAGCGACTGCAGGATCTGGATGCCGACCTTGACCTCCTCGACCGGAGGCGCGCTCAGCGACACCCGGACGGTGTCGCCGATGCCGCGCGACAGCAGCGCCCCGAAGGCGACGGCCGACTTGACCGTGCCCTGGAACGCCGGGCCCGCCTCCGTGACGCCCAGGTGCAGCGGGTAGTCGCACCGGTCGGCGAGCTGCCGGTACGCCTCGATCATCACGACCGGGTCGTTGTGCTTCACCGAGATCTTGATGTCCCGGAAGTCGTGCTCCTCGAAGAGCGACGCCTCCCACAGGGCCGACTCCACCAGCGCCTCCGGAGTCGCCCTGCCGTACTTCCGGAGCAGCCGCCGGTCCAGGGAACCGGCGTTGACCCCGATCCTGACCGGCGTGCCGTGGTCCCTGGCGGCCCGCGCGATCTCCTTCACCTGGTCGTCGAACTTCTTGATGTTGCCCGGGTTCACGCGAACCGCGGCGCAGCCGGCCTCGATCGCGGCGAACACGTACTTCGGCTGGAAGTGGATGTCCGCGATCACCGGGATCCGGGACTTCCGGGCGATCGTGGCGAGCGCGTCCGCGTCGTCCTGCGTGGGGCAGGCGACGCGGACGATCTGGCAGCCGGACGCGGTGAGTTCCGCGATCTGCTGGAGGGTGGCGCCGACGTCCGACGTCCGGGTCGTCGTCATCGACTGCACCGACACCGGGGCTCCGCCCCCGACCGCCACCGGCCCGACGCGGAGCCGGCGCGACGTGCGCCGCGGCGCGAGGGGCCGGGCCGGTACCTCGGGAACGCCCAGGGGAACGGCGGCCATGACGTCAGTCCCGGTTCCCGGAGACGGTCTCGCGCATGGCCCGCAGGGACTCCTTCAACGAGCCCATGGTGGCGAGCACGGCGGTCGGCTCGTAGCCGCAGTGGGCCATGCAGTTGGCGCAGCGCGGGTCCTTGCCGCGGCCGTACTTGTCCCAGTCGGTCTTCTCGATGAGTTCGCGGTACGTCGGCACGTATCCGTCGCTCATCAGGTAGCAGGGGCGCTGCCAGCCGAAGAGCGAGTAGTTCGGGATCGCCCACGCCGTGCAGGGGAAGTCGACCTTGCCCTCCAGGAAGTCCAGGAAGAGCGGCGAGTGGTTGAGCCGCCACTTCTTCCGGTTGCCCCCGGAGAAGGCCTTCCTGAACAGCTCGCGGGTCTGCTCGACGCCGAGGAAGTGCTCCTGGTCCGGGGCCTTCTCGTAGGCGTAGGCGGGCGAGATCATCATCTCGTCGACCTTGAGGTCGTCGTTGAGGAAGTTGAGCACCTCGATGATGGTCTGCGGGGTGTCCGTGTTGAAGAAGGTGGAGTTGGTGGTCACCCGGAAGCCGCGCCGCTTGGCCTCCTTGATGGCCGCGACCGCCTCGTCGAACACGCCCTCCTTCGCCACGGACTCGTCGTGCCGTTCACGCAGCCCGTCGATGTGCACCGCGAAGGCGAAGTACGGCGAGGGCGTGAACTTGTCCATCTTCTTGCGCAGGAGCATCGCGTTGGTGCACAGGAAGACGTACTTCCGCCGGGCCACCAACTGCCGGACGATCTCGTCGATCTGAGGATGCATCAGTGGTTCGCCGCCGGCGATGGACACCATCGGCGCACCGGATTCCAGCACCGCGCCCACGGCCTGGGCGACGGGCATGCGCTGCTTGAGGACGCCTGCCGGATGCTGGATCTTGCCGCAGCCCTCGCACTTGAGGTTGCAGGCGAAGAGCGGCTCCAGCTCGACGATCAGCGGGAACTTGTCCCGCCTGCGCAGCTTTTGCTCGGCCAGGTACGTAGCAACCTTGATGGACTGACGCAACGGCATGGCCATCTGGCTCACCTCCGGGGGAGCAGCAAAGAACGGTGCCATTCGAAAAATGCGGGCAGTACGGAACGGAGCACGCGGAAGGCCGATATCCCGCCGCGCACGGTGCCGATCCGGACGAGTTCGTGTTCGGGAGCGTCCACGACCACCCGGACGGCCGCGACCGGGCGGTCACCGGTGCGGACGGCGGTGCGGAGCGTGGCCGCCGACTCCATGTCGACCGCGATCGCGCCGGTCGCGAGCAGCTGGGACCGCTCGGGGCCGCGCACGACGTGATCGGAGCCGGTGAGCGGCCCGGTGTGGACCGTGCGCCCGGGCAGCAGGCGCACGAGTTCCTTGACCAGCAGTTCGGTCGCCACGCAGGCGACGGCTCCGCGCGGGTCCCGGGTCTCGTCGGCGACCACCAGGTCACCGGGGTGCATGCCGGGCGCGAGCCCGGCGCAGAAGCCGGTGGCCAGCACGGCCGCGTCGGCGCACTCCGGGAGGGCGAGCTGCCGTTCCAGAGTGCGCTCCGCCGCCTTCGGGCCCATGCCCGTACGGACGACGGAGTACGGCCCGCCCGCCCCGCTCCTGTCACCGGTGCGCAGGGCGAAGTGCTCGATGCCGAGCGCGCAGGCGATCAGCAGCGGGGGCGGGGCGGGCTGGGTGTTCACCTCAGCTCACCCTGGCCTCGGCGAGAGGTTTCTGCACCTCGGCGAGCGGCTTCCTGGCGAGCAGCCGGCGCTCGAAGGGGTCGCCGTGCAGGTACCGGCCGAGCGCGGTGAGCGGGAAGACCTGCCGGTACAGGTGGTAGTTGATGGAGAAGTCCCAGGGGAAGCCGGTACCGGTGAAGTACGGCTCGTCCCAACTGCCGTCCTCGCGCTGGGTGTCGGCCAGCCACCGCACGCCCCGCTCGACGGCCCGGGAGTCCTGCTCCCCCGCCGCGAGCAGCGCCATCAGCGCCCACGCGGTCTGCGAGGCGGTGGAGGCGCCGCGGCCGCTCCACTCCTTGGCGTACTTGTAGGAACGCAGGTCCTCGCCCCAGCCGCCGTCGTCGTTCTGGACGGACTCCAGCCAGGTCACGGCCCGCCGGATCGCGGGGTGCGAGCCGGGCAGTCCGGCCGCCGTCAGCGCGGGGACCACGGAGCCGGTGCCGTAGACGTAGTTGACGCCCCAGCGGCCGAACCACGAGCCGTCCGCCTCCTGTTCGGCGAGCAGCCAGTCGATGCCGCGCCGGGTGCGCGGGTCGTGGGCGAGGCCCTCGGCCGCGAGCATCTCCACCACGTGCGCGGTGACGTCCGCCGACGGCGGGTCGATGACCTCGCCGAAGTCGCAGAACGGCAGCCGGTTGGGGAACGGGCTGGTGTTGTCGACGTCGAAGGCGCCCCACGCGCCGTTCCTCGACTGCATCCCGAGGTTCCAGCGCACCGCCCGCCCGATGGACCTGTCCACCCGCTCGGGGTCGTGGTGGCGGACCCGGCGCAGCGCGAGCGCGACCTCGGCGGTGTCGTCGATGTCCGGGTAGTTGTCGTTGTGGAACTCGAACGCCCAGCCGCCCGGCGGCAGTTGGGGTCGGCGCACGGCCCAGTCGCCGGGCCGGACGATCTCCTCGCCGAGCATCCAGTCGGCGGCCTTGACCAGTTGCGGATGGTCGACGGGGAGCCCCGCGTCGACGAGCGCGATGGTGGCGAGGCAGGTGTCCCACACCGGGGACTGACAGGCCTCGATCATCCGGGCGCCGTCCTCACGCCACACGGCGAAACGGTCCAGCGAGGCGATGCCCTCGCGCAGCACCGGGTGGTCCAGGTCGTAGCCGAGCAGGTGCAGGGCGATGACCGAGTACACGGCCGGGGGCTGGATGCCGCCCCAGCAGCCGTCGTTCTCCTGCCGCTCGATGATCCAGCGGGCCGCGCTGTTCATCGCGGCCCTGCGCAGCCGGCGCACGGCGACCCTGCGGTAGCCGCGGACCACCTTGTCGAGGCGCTGGAAGAGCCCGTCCCAGCTCGCCACCGGGGCGAGCGGCTGTGGGGGGTTGGGGTTCGCCGGGTCGGTGTGCAGTTCGTCCAGCGCGAAGGGCGCCGGGCGCACGGGACGCTTGGCGGAGACGACGGTGAGCGGCACGATGGTCTGCCGCGCCCAGCAGCCGAAGTTGTAGATGTTGAGCGGGAACCAGGTGGGGAAGTAGAGCAGCTCCGGCGGGAGTTCGGGCAGGTCGTCCCACTTCCACCAGCCGAACAGGGCGAGCCAGATGCGGGTGAAGACCCGGGCGGCGGCGATCCCGCCGCGCTCGCGGATCCAGGCGGCGGCCCGCGCCATGTGGGGCGCGTCGGGCGCGTCACCGGCCAGCCGGAGGGCGACGTACGCCTCCATGGTGGCGGACAGGTCGCCGGGCCCGCCGTAGAAGGTGGCCCAGGTGCCGTCCTCGCGCTGCTCGCCGCGGATGAAGAGGGCGGCGGCCTGTGTGGTCCGCTCGTCGCGGATGCCCAGGAACTGACGCAGGAGCAGGTCCTCGGCGTCCATGGTGACGTTGGTCTCCAGGTCGCCCTTCCACCAGCCCTGGGCGTCCTGCCGCGCGAGCAGGAAGTCGGTGGCGCGCCGGGCGGCGCGGGCGGCGGCGTCGTGCACCCCGGCCGTCTCGGGGGTGGTGAGGGTGGTGTCGCTGGCCGCGGCCGCGTGGGACGGCGAGGGCGCCCCGGTGCTTCCGTCGGTCGTCGCTGTCATGGCTTCCCCTTCGTGCAGTCGTGCGAGTCGTGCTGCTGTGGGTCCGCCGTCGGCCGGTGTCCTGCGTCGAGGGACACCGGCCGGCGACTACGCGAGCTGTATCGAACCGATAATGATCATCTCTTTCGTACGACGACGAAGTCGGCGAGCGCCGCGAAGGCGTCCCGGACCCGGCCGGGCATGTCGACCGCGTCGAGGGCTTCGAGGGCGACGGTGTGCTGCCGGCGCGCCTCCTCGGCCGTCCAGTCGCGGCCGCCGGCCTCCTCGATCAGGGCCGCGCGGGCCGCGAACTCCTCCTCGGAGAAGTTCTCGAAGTCGGTGCTCTTGGCGTCCGCGGCGAGCATCTCGCCGAGCTTCTCGGAGGCGGCGCCGCCGGCCGCGAGCGCGGCGACGACCGGCAGGGACTTCTTGCGCTGGCGCAGGTCGCTCCAGGTCTGCTTGCCGGTGGCCTCCGGGTCGCCCCAGATGCCGAGCAGGTCGTCGACGGCCTGGAAGGAGAGGCCGAGGTGGTAGCCGTACTTCTCCAGGGCGTCGGCGGTGGCGTCGTCCGCACCGCCGAGCACCGCGCCGATGGAGCTGGACGCGGCGAGCAGCGCGCCGGTCTTGTTGCCCTCCATCTCCAGGCACTCCTCGACGCTGACGCGGTCGCGGTGCTCGTAGGAGATGTCCTGCGCCTGACCGTCGATCAGGGCGCGGGAGGCGGCGGTCAGCCGGCGGGTGGCACGGCCCGCCTCGACGGTGCCGAGCTCCAGCAGGACCTCGTTGGCGAGGGCGAACAGGGCGTCGCCGACCAGGATGGCCTGGGCGGGGCCGTGCACCTTCCAGACGGTGTCACGGTGCCTGCGCTGCTCGTCGCCGTCCATCAGGTCGTCGTGCAGCAGCGAGAAGTTGTGGACGAGTTCGACCGCGACGGCCCCCGGGACGCCCACCTCCGGCCGCGCGCCGGTGACCTCGGCGGAGAGCACGGCGAGGGCGGGCCGTACGGCCTTGCCGCCGTCGCCGTCGGCGGGGTTGCCGGCCGCGTCGATCCAGCCGAAATGGTAGGCGGCGACGGTGTCCATGGGCGGCGCCAGCCGGTCGACGGCCGTCCGCAGGACCGGTGTGGCCAGCGTCCGTCCGCGCTCCAGCAGCGCGGTCACGTCCACCGCGGTCCTCCGAGCGGGTGTCGAGGCCGGGGGCACAGTGGGCACAGTCTCTCCTCTTGTTGCGGTACCGGGGGTGCGGGGACCTGCCGCGCGCTCACCGAGCATCAGGCCGCCTCCTCGAACGCGAAGAGACGGCGGGGGCGGGGCCGGCCCAGGGCACTGAGCGCGGCGTCGGCCGCGCTCACTCCACTGCGGACCGCACTCTCCATGGTCGCGGGCCACCCGGTGGCGGTCCACGCTCCGGCCAGGTACAGGCCGGGGGCCTTGGTGCGGGCGCCGGGCCGCAGCCGCCCGACGCCGGGGGTGGGAGCGAACGTCGCCGTGCGCTCCCGGGTCACGAAGAAGTCCTTCACCACCGCGCCGCGCGTGCCCGGGATCAGCCGCTCCAGCTCGGGCAGATAGCGCTCGCGCAGTGCGGCGACCGGCGCGTCGATGTCGTCGTGCGCGGCCGACTGCGACAGCGCCAGGTACTGGCCCTCGGCGAGACCGGAGGCGTCCGTGCGGTCGAAGACCCACTGCACGGGGGTGCCGAGCGCGGCGAAGAAGGGGCGGGCGAGCACCGTGCGGTCGTAGACGACGTGCACGTTGAGGATCGGCGCGGTGCCGATGCCGAGCAGCCGCCCGGGGTCGTCGAGGGCGCCGGGCGGCAGCAGGCCGTGGGCCTCGCGCTGGGGTACGGCGAGGACGACGGCGTCCGTCCGGAGCGTCTCGCCGGGAACCTGAACGCTCCAGCTCCCGTTCTCGTTGAGGGAGACGGAGGTGACGCGTGTACGGACCTCGGTACGCACGCCCGCGGAGTCGAGCGCCCTGCGGGCCAGCCGGTCGTGCAGTTCGCCCAGCGGGACATGGGCCCAGCCGATGTCGGCCGCGCCCGGCTCGGAGAGCAGACCGGTCTTGAACACCATCGCGGCGAGCCCCAGCGAGGCGTCGCCCGCGACCGCGTTGAGGGTGGCGACCCCGACCAGGTCCCACAGGGCCTCGACGGCGCGCGCCGACTGGCCGTGTGCGGCCAGCCAGCTGCCGAAGTCCTGTGTGTCCAGGGCCGGATCGGCGAGGTCGAGCCCCCCCAGCGCGAGCGCGGCCCGCCCGACGGCGGCACGCTCGGCGAGCGAGAGATGCGGATACGTGGCGAGGCTGCGTCCCAGATGCAGCGGGACGGGCAGCGCGTCGCGCCGCAGTCTGCCGAGCCGCCGGCCCTCGGGTCTGGCGACGTCGACGACGGGCACGTCCAGGCGGTCCTGCAGCGGTGCCAGCGCCGAGCCCTCGATCCGGTCGAGGAACCAGCGGTAGGCGGTGCAGCAGCGCAGGTACACGTGCTGGCCGTTGTCGACGGTCAACTCGCCGCGCTGGAAGGAGAAGGCGAGGCCGCCCAGCCTCGGTCTGCCTTCGAGCAGGGTGACGCGGACGCCCGCGTCCGCGAGCGCGAGCGCCGCGGTGATGCCCGCGAGTCCGCCGCCGACCACGACGGCGCTGCCGGCATGCGCCGGTGCGGGGCGCGAGCTGTCGCTCATCGTGCGTCGTCCTTCCATACGTGCGCCCCGCAGGGGGTGCCGTGACGGGCCGTCCGGCGTTCGCGGTTCCGTCGTGTCCGGTCGCGCCCGCGCGGCGGTAGCCGCATGTCCAGCACCGCCTCGCGCCCCTCGGGGGCGCGGGCCCGCAGGGTGAACGGTGCACGGTCGGCCGTCGCAGACTGGGACGCCACGCCGGAGTGCGGGGTTGCCTGCCGCACGCCCTCTGGTTCGGCTGGTTCGGCGAGGTCCATCAGGCGCGCCTCCTGACGGAGCGGGGCGCGACATGGCGGGTCACGTTGCGGGTGTCGAGCCCGGACAGGCCGCGCACGGCGACGTAGGCCTTCTCGCGTCCGGGCAGCGAGACCCGGCCGCGCAGCACGGCCTCGGGATCGCGCTCGATGCGGTCCAGCAGCCGGCGGTAGATGCCGGCCATGGCGGCGACACAGGCGCCGCTGCGCCGGTCGAGCATGGGGAGCAGCCGGTAGCCCTCGGCGAAAAGGGCGCGGGCCCGCCGCACCTCGAAGTGGACGAGGCCCGCGAAGTCGGAGCCCTCGGGTGGCGTCGGCCCGTCGAACCCGGCCGAGCAGCCGAACTTGGCCAGGTCGTCGGCGGGCAGATAGGTACGGCCGCCCTGGGCGTCCTCGCGGACGTCTCTGAGGATGTTGGTGAGCTGGAGCGCGAGGCCGAGGGTGTCGGCGTACTCGGGGGCGCGCTCGGCGCCGCGCGCGCCCGGTTCGGTGCCGAACACGCCGAGCGAGAGCCGGCCGATGGCACCGGCGACACACCGGCAGTAGACCTTGAGGTCGTCCCAGGTCTCGTACGTCTGACCGCGCACGTCCATCTGGACGCCGTCGATCAGCTCGTCCAGGCCGCCGAGCGGGATCGGGAAGGCGCGCGCGGCATGGGCGAGGGCGACGGCCACCGGGTCGGTGTCGTCCTCGGCGACCTCGCCGGCGTGCACCCGGGCGAGCAGCGCACGGGTGTCCTCCAGGCGGGTCAGCTTGGTCTCGCCGGGCAGGTCGCCGTCGCCGATGTCGTCCACGCGCCGGGAAAACGCGTACAGCGCCGACATGGCGCGGCGCTTGGGCGTGGGCAGCAGCCGGATGCCGTACGCGAAGTTACGGGCCTGCTGCCCGGTGACGGCCTCGCAGTAGCTGTAGGCGGCGAGCACCGGCGCGGACACGTGCGACGGAGACTCCACGGTCCGGATCACCCCTCTCCTCGCAGGATCACGCCCGCCTCACGCAGCAACTGGACCTTGCCGGGTCGGGGCGGGCCGGGAAGTACGTCGTATTCGGCGGCGGCGATCGCCCGGATCGCCGCCCTTCCCCCCGCCACGAACCCTGCGAGCAGCAGCTTCAACCTGCCGTGGACGCTACCCACCAGGGGGGCGCCTTCATTCAGCAGATCGCGGGCGCGTTGTGCTTCGTATGCAACCAGGGCGCGCACCGATGCGCCCGCGGTTTTCGCGCCAAGATCCGCTTCCTGCACGTGGAAGCGCTTCATGTCGGCGGCGGGGAGGTAGATCCGGTCGCGGCCGAGGTCCTCGGCGACGTCCTGGAGGTGCTCGACGATCTGGAGGGCGGTGCAGACGGCGTCGGAGAGGCGGATCCGCTCGGGCGTCTCGGTGCCGGTCACGCCGAGCACGAGGCGGCCGACGGGGTTGGCGGACAGTTCGCAGTAGGCGAGCAGGTCGTCGTACGTCTCGTAGCGGGAGACGAGTTGGTCCTGGCGGTTGGCGGCGATCAGGCCCAGGAAGGGCCCGGGGGTCAGGCCGCGGCGGCGGACGGTGTGCTGGAGGCGGCGCAGCAGCGGGTGGGCCGGGGTGCCGTCGAAGACGCGGCGCAGGTCGGCCTCGAAGGCGTCGAGCAGCACTAGGCGGTTCTCGGCCTCGGTGGCCGACACGCCGAGCAGACGGGCGTCGGCACCGCCGGGGGCGAGGTCGCCGTCGCCGATGTCGTCCACGAGGCGGGCGAAGCCGTAGACGGCCATGAGATCGTCGCGCCAGGCCCGGGGCAGGAAGAAGGGGGCCACGGGGAAGTTCTCGCTCGCGGCCTTGTCCAGGGTGGCGCGTTCCAGGTCCGGCGCCGTCTCGGTGGCCGTCATCGCCCGCAGCCCGTGGCGGGGACGGCACATGCTGCGTTGAGCTGGGGAGTTTCCGTAGCCATTGCCGTCACATCTCCCGTTCTACACTGCCGACCCAATACACACTATTTCGGACACGCCGCCCGGCAATCCGCGGGGTCGCCCCGGCGCGGGATGTCGCGCGGTATCGCCCCACTTGCCGCTTTCCGGGACCGGTACAGCTTACGTTGTACAACGCATCGAGGTCCGCCGGGGTGTCCTGCACATCACAACAACACACCGATTGGCGTCAAGATTCCTTGCGCAGACCGGAGTTGACGTTTCCTTTGCGACCCGGGGCCCGACCGGACGGCTGCCGACGGACCCCTGGCCGAAAACAGGCTACTTGCCCGTGAACTTCTCGTACTCCCTCAGCACCTCGTCGGTCGGCCCGTCCATGCGCAGCTCGCCGCGCTCCAGCCACAGGACGCGGTCGCACGTGTCACGGATGGACTTGTTGTTGTGGCTGACCAGAAAGACCGTTCCGGCCTCCTTGCGCAATTCCCGGATGCGGTCCTCGGAGCGCTTCTGGAACCCCCGGTCACCGGTGGCGAGAGCCTCGTCGATCATGAGGACGTCGTGGTCCTTGGCGGCGGCGATGGAGAACCGCAGCCGGGCGGCCATGCCGGAGGAGTACGTCCGCATCGGGAGGGTGATGAAGTCGCCCTTCTCGTTGATCCCGGAGAAGTCCACGATCTCCTGGTAGCGCTCCTTGATCTGCTCCCGGGACATGCCCATGGCGAGACCGCCCAGGATGACGTTGCGCTCACCGGTGAGGTCGTTCATCAGGGCCGCGTTGACGCCCAGCAGCGACGGCTGGCCGTCGGTGTAGACCTTGCCGCGCTCGGCCGGCAGCAGCCCGGCGACGGCGCGCAGCAGGGTCGACTTGCCGGAGCCGTTGGAGCCGATCAGGCCGACGGCCTCGCCCCGGTGGGCGACGAAGGAGACCCCGCGCACGGCGTGGACCTTGCGCACGCCCCGCGCCTCGTCGCCGGAACCCCGTCGCACGATGCGGCTGAGTGCGGCCGTCGCGCTGCCCTTGCCGCTCCTGGCGCCGTTGACGCGGTAGACGATGTGGAGGTCGTCCGCGATGACCGTGGGCCTGCGTGCGCCCGTTGCCGGATCGTGCAGCTGCTCAGCCACGGCCGTACCTCTCCTCCGCCTTCCAGAAGAACACGAAGCCGCCGGCGAAGACGACCACGGCCCAGAACAGCGCGATGGCCCACACGTGCGGAGGCAGGTTCGACGCGCCGTAGCCGTCGATGAGGGCGTAGCGCATGAGGTCCATGTAGACCGCGGCCGGGTTGACCTGGAGCAGCCGGACGGCCAGCTCCGAGCGGCCCTCCATCATCTTGCTGATGGAGAACATCACGCCGGAGGTGTACATCCACGTGCGCAGGAGGAACGGCATCAGCTGGGCGAGGTCCGGCGTCCTGGCGCCCAGGCGGGCCACGATCAGCGCGAGCCCGGTGTTGAACAGGAACTGGAGCACCAGGACCGGCACGATCAGCAGCCAGGACGGGCCCGGATAGCTGCCGAACCCGATCGCCACGACGAACATCACGATCATCGAGAAGAGCAGCTGCTGGAGCTGCTGGAGCGAGAAGGAGATGGGCAGCGAGGCGCGCGGGAAGTGCAGGGCGCGCACCAGGCCCAGGTTGCCGGAGATCGCCCGGACGCCCGACATGACCGAGCTCTGCGTGAAGGTGAACACGAACACGCCCGTGACCAGGAACGGGATGTAGACGTCCTGGGACAGCCCGCGGCTCGCGTGCAGGATGACACCGAAGATGAAGTAGTACACGCCCGCGTTCAGCAGCGGGGTCGCCACCTGCCAGAGCTGGCCGAGCTTGGCCTGGCTGTACTGGGCCGTCAGCTTGGCCTGCGAGAAGGCGAGGATGAAGTGGCGCCTGCCCCACAGCTGACGGACGTACTCGGCGAGCGAGGGACGGGCGCCGCTGACGGCGAGCCCGTACGCGGCGGCCAGCTGCGCGGCCGTCGCTCCCTCGTCGGGCGACGGTATCGCGCTCACCGCGACACCGCCGTCTTGGGTTGTGTGACTCACGAGTGGGAATCCGGAATCTCTTGGTAAGAAGCTTGCTCTCTTCAGGTAAGAGCAAGCTTCTCAGATCACCGGGGGCCGGCCCAGCCGGGTCAGCCGCCACACCGTGCGCCAGCGCATGGGACGGCGCGGACCGCACGGTGCCGTCCAGCCCTCCTTGAAACCGCCGAACCAGGCCTTCAGGGCGGGCACGGACGGGCGGCGCAGCAGCGTGAGCAGCAGCCAGACGCCGAGGTAGACGGGGACGAGCGGCAGGGGCAGGTTGCGGCGGGCCAGCCAGACGCGGTTGCGGGCGACCATGCGGTGGTAGACCGCGTGCCGCGAGGGGGCCGTCGTCGGGTGGTACAGGACCATGTCCGACCGGTAGTCGATCATCCAGCCGGCGTCCAGGGCCCGCCAGGCGAGGTCGGTCTCCTCGTGCGCGTAGAAGAACGCGTCCGGCAGCGTCCCGGCCTCCGCGAAGACCCGGGTGCGCACGGCGTTGGCGCCGCCGAGGAAGGTGGTGACGCGCGAGGAGCGCATCGGGTCGGAGGCGCGCAGCCGGGGCACGTGGCGGCGCTGGGTCTCGCCGGTCTCGGGGTCGGCGATGCGGAAGCTGATGATGCCGAGCTCCGGGTCGGCCTCGAACGCCTCGCGGCACAGCTGGGCGGTGTCGTGCCGGGCGAGCAGGCCGTCGTCGTCGAGGAACAGCAATATGTCGACATTGCGGCCGCCCGGCCCGAAGGCCTCTATGCCGACGTTGCGGCCGCCGGGGATGCCCAGGTTCTCGGGCAGCTCGATCGTCCGCACGCCCTCGGGGACGTCCGGGACGGGTGAGCCGTTGCCGACGACGACCACCTCGACCGGGTCGCCGTCCTGCTTGGCGACCGAGTCGATGAGGGCCCGCAGCTCCTCGGGCCGGTTGCCCATCGTGATGATGACGGCACCGACCTTCACGGCACTCACTTCAGCCTGCTGGAGGCGAGGATGGACACCAGGTGCAGCAGGGTCTGCAGCAGGGCGATGCCGGCCAGCACGGCGACACCCAGCCGGGAGAAGAACAGGTCGCCGCGCACGTGGTCGACGATCGCCAGCACCAGGATCAGCAGGGACGCCTCGATGCCGAGGATCAGCCGGTGGAACTTGAACGCGGCGGCGGCCCGGCGGGCCAGCGCCATGCCGGAGGAGCGCATCTCGGCGGCGGCCTCCTTGACCGGCGGCTTGCCGGCCTGGTGCCGCGCGACCCCGACGAGGTCCGTCTCGGCCTTGATCAGGATGGCGCCGAGCGCGGCGAGCGTGCCGAGGAAGGCCCACAGCCAGTCGATGCGGCCGCCGCCCCACAGGTCGGCGGCGCGCAGGCCGAAGCCGACGAGCACCGCGGCGTCGGTCAGATAGGCGCCGACCCGGTCCAGGTAGACGCCGCTCAGCGAGTACTGCTTCTTCCAGCGCGCGATCTCGCCGTCGACGCAGTCCAGCAGCAGGTACATCTGGACGCAGACCACACCGAGCACGGCGCCCCAGATCCCCGGCACCAGGAGTGCCGGGGCCGCGAGGACGCCGAAGACGGTCATCAGGTACGTGAGCTGGTTGGGCGTGACGCGGGTGCCGACCAGGTAGCGGTCCACCCGCAGGGACACCTCACGCATGTAGAGGCGTCCCATCCAATGCTCACCACTGCGCCGGTCCTTCACCCCGGCGGGGTGGACGACCGGACGGAGTTCAGCTACCGATGGCCTTGACATAGTCGGCGTAGATGTCCTTGATCTGGTTCGGCTTGAGGGCGAGGTGTTCGAGGATCGTGTAGCGGCCGGGCCTGGTCTCGGGGGCGAACTCCACGACGCGGACGAACTCGTCCACGGTGAAGCCGAACTCCTCCGGCAGCACCGGAAGCCCGTGCCGGCGCAGCACCCCGGCCGTGTGGACCGCCTCCTCGTGGGCCCCGCGCAGATACGTCGCGAAGGCCGCGCCGAATCCGCACTGTTCGCCGTGGGCGGCCGCCCGCTTGGGGAACAGCAGGTCGAAGGCGTGGTTGATCTCGTGGCAGGAGCCGGAGGACGGGCGGGAGTCGCCGGAGATCGACATCGAGATGCCGCTGAGGACGAGCGCCTCGGCGAGCACCTGGAGGAAGTCGTTGTCGCCGATGCCGCCGGGGTGGCGCAGCACGGCCTCGCCGGCCTGGCGGGCCATGGCGGCGGCGAGACCGTCGATCTTCTCACCGTTGACCCGGTTCGACAGCTCCCAGTCGGCGACCGCGTTGATGTTGGAGATCGCATCCCCGATACCGGCCCGGACGAAGCGGGCCGGGGCCTCGCGGATCACGTCCAGGTCGATGACGACCGCGATCGGGTTCGGCACGCCGTAGGAGCCGCGCCCCGCGTCGTTGTCCAGCGTCGCGACCGGCGAGCACAGACCGTCGTGCGCGAGGTTCGTCGGCACGGCGACCAGGGGCAGGCCGACACGCGCCGCGGCGAACTTGGCGCAGTCGATGATCTTGCCGCCGCCGAGCCCGACGACGGCGTCGTAGTGGCCGGACTTCATGTCGCCGGCCAGCCGGATCGCGTCGTCCAGGGTGCCGCCGCCCACCTCGAACCAGGCGGCGCCGGGCAGCGAGGGGCCGAGGCGCTCGCGCAGCCGGGCGCCGGAGCCGCCGCTGACGGCGACGGCGAGCCGGCCGGACTGCGCGATGCGCTCGTCGGCGAGGACTCCGGCCAGGTCGTCCAGGGCACCCGGGCGGATGTCCACGACGACCGGCGAGGGGATCAGCCGGGTCAGTAGCGGCACGCGATCTCCCGCCCCTTGGCCAGGTCGTCGTGGTTGTCGATCTCGACCCACGAGACGTCGCCGATCGGCGCCACGTCGATGCGGAAGCCGCGGTCGACCAGTTCCTGGTAGCCGTGCTCGTAGAACTGCTGCGGGTCGGTCTCCCAGACCGTCTTCAGCGCGTCGGCCAGGTCGGGGGCGGCGTCGCCCTCGATCAGGGTGACGCCGATGTACTCACCGGTGGCCTCGGCGGGATCCATCAGCTTGGTGATCTTCGTCATGCCCTTCTCGGCGTCGACGACGACCTTCATCTCCTCGTCCGCGAGGGACTTCACGGTGTCCAGGGCAAGGATGATCTTCTTGCCCTCGCCGCGCGCGGCGAGCAGCGTCTTCTCCACGGAGACCGGGTGCACGGTGTCGCCGTTGGCGAGGATCACGCCGTCCTTGAGGGCGTCACGGCCGCACCACAGGGAGTAGGCGTTGTTCCACTCCTCGGCCTTGTCGTTGTCGATGAGGGTGAGCGTGAGGCCGTACTTCGCCTCCAGCGCCGCCTTGCGCTCGTACACGGCCTCCTTGCGGTAGCCGACGATGATCGCGACCTCGGTCAGGCCGATCTCGGCGAAGTTGCCGAGGGTGAGGTCGAGAACCGTGATCGAGTCCTCTATACCTGCCGGCCCCACCGGCACCAGCGCCTTGGGCAGGGTGTCGGTGTAGGGGCGCAGACGGCGTCCGGCGCCGGCCGCCAGCACGAGGCCGATCATGCGGGTTCTCCTTCATCGTGTACGGCGGGTGCGCCTCCGAGATGAGACGACACCCAGAAGCGGATGCTCTCGGCGAGCACCACGAGGGCGACGGCCACGGCGAGGACCGTGAGCGCGACCGTGAACTGCGAAGCGGTGAGCACCGCGGCCAGGACGGCGACGAGCAGCGTCCGCCCCTCGTGCCCCCCGATGACGCGCGTCAGCCAGGCCGGGGGTGCTCCGGCGTCGCCGCGGATGCGGTACACCGTGTCGTAGTGATGGTAGGCGACGGCGGCCACCAGTCCGAAAGCCGCAGGAAGGGCCCCGTTCACCCCCGCCGTGCCCGCGAGGGCCAGCACGGTGCCGTACTCGGCGGCCCGGAAGAAGGGCGGGACCAGCCAGTCGAGGGTGCCCTTGAGGGGGCGGGCGACGGCGAGTGCCGAGGCCAGGACGTAGATCAGGGCACCGATCACGGGCAGGACCGAGCCGGGACCGGTGAGGGCCGAGCAGACGACGACCGCGGCGCCGCCGAGGAAGGCGACGGCCGGCCCGGCGAGCCCCGGCAGGCCCCGCCGGGCCACACGTCCTGCGGCCTCGCTCAGCGGGCCGGAGTCGGCGAGGTCCGCGAGCGCCCGGGCGGCCCGGTCGGTGCGCCGGGCCCTGCGGGTCAGGGAGCGCAGGACGCGGCCGGCCGTGGTGTACGTCGCCGCGAGGGCGCAGCCGACGAGCAGGACGTAGAAGGTGATCCGGGGTGTGGTGGCCGCGGTGAGGACGGCGATCATCGCCCAGCGCTCACCGATCGGCAGCACTATCATCCGCCGCACCCAGACCGTCCAGCCGACGCTGTCCAGCTTGTCGGAGAGGGCGGCGGTGGGGCTGGTGTTGGCCGTGGCGTCGTGGTTGGCCTCGTTGAAGGAGAAGTCGACCACGTGCCGGCAGGTCTGGAGGATCATCGCGCCCAGCGCGAGCGCCCATACGTCGTCGTGGTCGCCGCAGCGGGCCGCACCGAGGGCGAGTCCGGCGTAGTAGGCGTACTCCTTGGCCCGGTCGAAGGTGGCGTCGAGCCAGGCGCCGAGCGTGGAGTACTTCAGGGCGTAGCGGGCGAGCTGGCCGTCGGTGCAGTCGAGCACGAACGACGCGATCAGCAGCACGCCGGCGGCGACGAACCCCGCGCGCGTGCCCGTCGCCGCGCAGCCGGCCGCGATCAGGGCGGTGAGCAGCGAGGCCGTGGTGACCTGGTTCGGGGTCAGGCCCCGGCGGGCGCACCAGCGGGCGAGGTAGCGCGAGTAGGGGCTGATGAGGAACGTGGTGAAGAAGCCGTCGCGGGACTTCACGGCCGACTTCAGGCGTACGGCCTCGTCGTCCACGGCGGCGACGGCCTGCCGCGCCTCGTTACGGGCCTGCGGGTCGGCGGGGACCGCGGCGACGAGGCTGCCCAGCTCGGGCCGGTGCACCTCGCTGCCGTCGGCGTCGAGGGCGGTGACGATGCGGTCGGCGAGGCTGGCGACGGCGAGGGCCGTGCCGCTGCCGCCGCCCGCGGAGGTCTCGCGGGCCACGGCCCGGGTCAGCGCCTGCCGGGCGTCCGGCCGGGCGGTGACGCCGCCGGGGACCGCGGCGAGCGCGAAGCGCGGGTCGGTGAGGCCGAGGCGCAGTGCGTGCAGGTGGCCGACGAAGCGGGCGTCGACCAGGGCCACGCGCTCGGTGGCAGCGGCGGCGGCGAGCGCGGTCTCGGCCTCCGCGGCGTCCACGGCCACCAGGACGTCGAAGCCGAGGGACCGCAGATCGTTCTCCAGTGACGATCCGGGGACCGGCTGACCGGTGACGATGGCGGTCGACAACCGAACTCACTCCCTGGGTGTCGGCGCGCGGGCGCCGGTCGCTTGCATGGTGGGGCGCCTGCCTGCGGGCACCCGGGTGTCGGCAGAGGGTATCGGATGGTTCCGGACCTGCGTTCACCGGCCGTTCACGGCCCTGTCCACGTCGGCTGCCCCGGCCTTTGCCGCGATCATCATCACGGAAACGGGGCCCCGCCCACAAACCCGGCGGCGCAGACCCGGGTAAGACCCGGCAAAGGAGACACCCCCGGTGATCGGCTTAGGGTGGGCGACCATGACGTGGCTGATCACCGGCGGAGCCGGATACATCGGGGCACATGTGGCGCGGGCCATGACGGGCGCAGGGGAGCGGGTCGTGGCGCTGGACGACCTGTCGGCCGCGGTGCCGGCGCGGCTGCCCGCCGGCGTCCCGCTCGTCGAGGGCTCGACGCTGGACAAGGACCGGCTCACGCGGGTCCTGCGGGAGTACGACGTCACGGGCGTCGTCCATCTCGCGGCGCGCAAGCAGGTCGCGGAGTCGGTGGCCGAGCCGACCCGCTACTACCGGGAGAACGTGGGCGGCCTCGGCACGCTGCTCGACGCGGTCGCCGCGGCCGGGATCCGGCGGCTGGTGTTCTCCTCCTCGGCGGCCGTGTACGGCAACCCGGACGTGGACCTGATCACCGAGGACACCCCCTGCGCCCCGGTGAACCCCTACGGCGAGACCAAGCTGGCCGGGGAGTGGCTGGTGCGGGCGGCGGGAGCGGCGTACGGCATCTCCACGGTGTGCCTGCGGTATTTCAACGTGGCGGGCGCGGCGGCGCCGGAGCTGGCGGACACGGGCGTGTTCAACATCGTCCCGATGGTCTTCGACCGGCTCACCCGCGACGAGGCCCCGCGGATCTTCGGCGACGACTATCCGACGCCGGACGGCACCTGCGTGCGGGACTACATCCACGTGGCGGATCTGGCCGAGGCCCACCTGGCCGCGGCACGCCGGCTCGCCGGGGAGGGCGCGGCGGGCGACCTGACGCTGAACATCGGGCGCGGCGAGGGCGTCTCGGTGCGCGAGCTGATCACGGTCGTCGGCGAGGTCACCGGGGACCGCCGCGCGCCGGTGACCGAAGGACGCCGCCCGGGCGACGCGCCCCGCGCGGTCGCCTCCGCCGAGCGCGCCGCGCGGGAACTGGACTGGCGGGCCCGGCGCGACGTACGGGAGATGGTCGCCTCGGCCTGGCAGGGCTGGCGGCTGCACCGCGGCGGCTGACGCTCCGCGGAACGTTTCCGCAGGTCAGGGAAGACGATAACGAGGTTCAGTGCCGCGTTGCCCCATACCCCCCGCCCGTAGTTCACTGGGCCTGCCGGACGGGTTCCGCGAAGGGCGAGGAAAGGGCGGTTCCGCCATGGGGGCAGGGCACGACCACGGCCACGCGCACACGCACGCGCCGGCCACGGGTACGGCCGCGGCGGCGTACCGCGGGCGGCTGCGGATCGCGCTGGGCATCACGCTCACGGTCATGGTCGTCGAGATCGCCGGCGGTCTGGCCGCGGACTCGCTCGCGCTGATCGCGGACGCGGCGCACATGGCGACCGACGCGGTGGGCCTCGCCATGGCGCTGCTCGCGATCCGCTTCGCGAACCGCCCGGCGAGCGCCCGCCGCACCTTCGGCTACGCCCGCGCCGAGATCCTCGCCGCCCTGGCCAACTGTCTGCTGCTGCTCGGCGTCGGCGGCTATGTGCTGTACGAGGCGGCCGAGCGGTTCGTCGCGCCCGCGCCGACGCGCGGCGGGCTGATGATCGTGTTCGGTCTGATCGGCCTGGTCGCGAACTCGGTCTCGCTGACCCTGCTGATGCGCGGGCAGAAGGAGAGCCTGAACGTGCGCGGCGCCTTCCTGGAGGTCGCCGCGGACGCGCTCGGCTCGTTCGCGGTGATGGTCTCGGCGGCCGTCATCCTGACCACCGGCTGGCAGGGCGCCGACCCGGTCGCCTCGCTGGTCATCGGCCTGATGATCGTGCCGAGGACACTCAAGCTGCTGCGCGAGACGCTGGACGTGCTGCTGGAGGCGGCCCCGAAGGACGTCGACATGGCCGAGGTGCGCGCGCACCTCCTGGCGCTCGACGGCGTGGAGGACGTGCACGACCTGCACGCCTGGACGATCACCTCCGGCATGCCGGTGCTCTCGGCGCACGTGGTGGTCGGCCCGGCGGCGCTCAACGCCATCGGCCACGAGAGGATGCTGCACGAGCTGCAGGGCTGCCTGGGCGATCACTTCGACGTGGAGCACTGCACCTTCCAGCTGGAGCCGGGCGGGCACGCGGAGCACGAGGCACGCCTGTGCCACTGAACATCTGCACGAGCGTTCGCCCTGGCGGGCGGTTCCGGCCGCGGCCTGCCGGGCACGATGATCTACCGGGTCCCCGTCCCGGTACGGCGCCGCGCGCGGACGTGCGGGGAAGTGCCGGGAGTGCCGGATTCGTACGGCAGACTTGGGGTGCGAAGAACGAGGCGAAGGATGGGTATGCCGATCACACCTGCCACCGCGACGCACAGCTCGTCGACGGGCACCGCAGAGCAGATTTTGCTGGAACTGGTCGACGAGAAGGGTGTGACGATCGGCACGGCGGAGAAGCTCACCGCCCACCAGCCGCCGGGACAGCTGCACCGCGCGTTCTCGGTGTTCCTCTTCGACGAGCAGGGCAGGCTGCTGCTCCAGCAGCGGGCGCTCGGCAAGTACCACTCCCCCGGCGTCTGGTCCAACACCTGCTGCGGCCACCCGTACCCGGGCGAGGCGCCGTTCGCCGCGGCGGCCCGGCGCACGTTCGAGGAGCTGGGGGTGTCCCCCTCGCTGCTCGCGGAGGCCGGCACGGTCCGCTACAACCACCCGGACCCGGCCTCGGGCCTGGTCGAGCAGGAGTTCAACCACCTCTTCGTCGGCCTGGTGCAGGCACCGCTCGCGCCGGACGCGGACGAGGTCGCCGAGGCCGCCTTCGTGACGGCGGCCGAGCTGGCGGAGCGGCATGCCCGCGACCCGTTCTCGGCCTGGTTCATGACCGTGCTGGACGCCGCCCGCCCGGCGATCAGGGAGCTGACCGGCCCGTCCGCGGGCTGGTGAGCACCGCTGCGGCCCGGTGAGCGGACGCCGGTGCCGCGCTACGGCAGTGTCGCGGGCTTGAGCGGCAGGGCGGCCCAGATCACCTTGCCGCCGCTCGCGGTGTGCTCCACGTCGACGGCGCCGCCCGCCTCCCGGGCCACCTCACGGACCAGCAGCAGGCCCCGGCCGCCGGTCCGGCCGTGGTCGGCCTCCAGGGCGGTCGGCCGGTAGGGGTGGTTGTCCTCCACGGACACCCGCACCCACTCGGCCCCGACGGCGACCTCCACGGCCAGCATCGGCGACAGCAGCGCCGCGTGCCGTACCGCGTTGGTGACCAGCTCGGAGACGATCAGCAGCAGGCCGTACTCCAGGTCGTCGGAGAGCGGTACGCCCTGGCGCAGCAGCAGGTCCTGCACGGCGTGCCGGGCCTGCGGGACCGAGGCGTCCACGGCCGGAGCGGTGAACCGCCAGACGCCCTCGTACGGCAGTGGATCGGGCGGCCGCTCGGCGCCCCCCGCTGGGCGCGGGCCGTCCCCGCGCCCGTGGTTGTCCATCGTCCGGTCGCCACCCTCGCGCTCGATTGTCACCACACGTCGAGTGTTGGTAACGATCCGCTCCGGGCCGGATACCTGAACACAAGTCAGCGGGTATCGAGCGCTTTGTGACCGAGTGCGTATGACACGGTCACGTGTGGGACTGTTTCCTGTCCCCCTGGCGCCGCTTCGCGAACTCTTAGGGTTGTACGGGTTTGGGCCCGCCCTGCCCCGAGACGAGCCCCACGACACGGCGCCCGCCGTAGCCGGTGGCCACGAGCCCGAGGCCGTCGAAGAGCAGGGCCAGCGAGAAGAAGGTGCCGATCACGTACTGGCTGCTGCTCGGCCAGGAGCCGAGGACCAGGATCCCGAGCAGCAGGTCGAAGGCGCCGAGGAGCAGCGTCCAGCCCAGCTGCGGCCCGCGTACGACCAGGCCGCCGGCCAGCCGGAAGATGCCTCCGGTGAGGAACAGCAGGGCGGCGAACATGGTGAGGGCGGCGGCCGTGGCGTGGGGCAGGTGGATGACGACGACGCCGGCCGCGATGTTCAGGGCGGCGACGATGACGCCCAGCCAGAAGTAGCTGGTGCCGCGGGCCTGGACCGCGTGCACCAGGCCGACGGTCCCGCCGATCAGCAGCAGCCAGCCGAACAGCAGCATCGAGGTCAGGGTGGCGACCGCGGTGTAGCCGAGCCCGACGAGTCCGGCGAGGACGAGGAGCACACCGAGTGCCGCGAGCAGGCCGAAACCACGGCTCAGGCTCGTCGCGCTGTCCTTCCGCTTCCCGGCTCTGGCCATCACAGCCTCCCTCGCACCCCCACATCACCATTGAGCCACTTCCCTCCCTATTTTTCCCTATTTCCCCCGGGGGGCGGGGTTCGGTGACGCGCGCGGGGGCGCATAGCATCCCGACCATGGAGCCCCAGCTGTCGCACCGCGTCGAAGGCGCCGTCGCCACCGTCGTCATCCGTCACCCGGCCAAGCGCAACGCCATGACCGCCGCGATGTGGCGGGCGCTGCCCCCGCTGCTGGACGCCTTCGCGCGGGATCCAGGAGTGCGGGCACTGGTGCTGACCGGAGAGGGCGGGACCTTCTGCGCGGGCGCGGACATCAGCACGCTGCAGGGCTCGCCGGAGGAGGCACAGATGCTCGCCGTGGCGGCCGAGGAGGCGCTCGCGGCGTTCCCGAAGCCGACCGTGGCCGCGGTGCGCGGGCACTGTGTGGGCGGCGGGGCGCAACTCGCGGCGGCCTGCGATCTGCGGCTGGCGGAGCAGGGCGCGCTGTTCGGGGTGACCCCGGCGCGGCTCGGCATCGTCTACCCGGCCTCCTCGACCCGCAGGCTGGTGTCGCTCGTCGGCCCGTCCACCGCCAAGTACCTGCTGTTCACGGCCGAGTTGATCGACGCCGGACGGGCGCTCGCCACCGGGTTCGTGGACGAGGTGCTGCCGGAGGGCGAACTGGACAAGCGGGTGGCGGAGTTGACCGGGATCCTGGTCTCGCGCTCGCAGCTGACGCAGGCCGCCGCGAAGGAGTTCGCCGGCGGCCGGACGGACCGGGACGGCCACTGGGCCGGACAGGCGCGCGGCAACCCCGACACCGCGGAGGGGGTCGCCGCGTTCCTGGAGCGCCGCCCGCCCCGTTTCACCTGGAGCGTGGCTGCGTCAGGCTGAACCGGCCGCCCGTGCGCAGCTCCTCGACGAGGTGTGCGGGCGCCTTGTGCGGGGAACCCGCGTCGTACGGCGGTTGCGGATCGTACTCCGTCAGCAGCTGCACGGCCCGGGCGTGTTCGTCGCCCGCGATCCGGCCGGTCAGGGTGAGCGCCATGTCGATGCCGGCGGAGACCCCGGCGGCGGTGACGTACTTGCCGTCGGTCACCACCCGCTCCCCGGTCGGTTCGGCGCCGAACCGCGCCAGCGTCTCCAGGACGCCCCAGTGGCTGGTCGCGCGGCGGCCGCGCAGCAGTCCCGCGGCGGCGAGCAGCAGGGAGCCCGAGCAGACCGAGGTCGTCCAGGTGCTCGCCGCGTCGGCGGCGCGCAGCCAGTCGAGCAGGGCGGGGTTCTCCATCTGGTCCCTGGTGCCGGGGCCGCCGGAGACCACCAGCAGGTCCGGGTGCGGCATCTCGTCCAGGGCCCGGTCGGCGGTGACGGCGAGGAATCCGGTGTCGGTGCGGACGGGGCCGGGCCGCTCGGCGACGAAGGCGAGCTGTGCGTCCGGCAGCCGGCTGAGGATCTCGTAGGGGCCGACCACGTCCAGCGCGGTGAAGCGGTCGTAGACGACCAGGGCGATCTGCACGGCGGTCTCCTTCGGTGGGTGTTCCGGGCGGTCAGCGGACCGGGGCGGGGTGGAAGCGCCTGCGGTACTCCGCGGGGGGTGTGCCGAGGGCGCGCAGGAAGGCCCGGCGCATGGCCTCGGGGGTGCCGTAGCCGCCGGCGCGGGCGATCTCCTCAATGCCGTCGGCGGTGTCCTCCAGCAGTCGGCGGGCGTGTTCGAGGCGGACGCGGTCGACGTAGCGGCCGGGGGTCATGCCCGTCTCCTCGCGGAACGCGCGCGAAGTGGCGCGGCGAGAGCCGGGCCCGGGCGGCGAGCGAGTCGACCGTCAGGTCGCCGGCCGGGTGCTCGGTGATCCACTGCTGGACCTCCCGCAGGGGCGCGCGCTGCGCCGTCTGGGCCGCCAACTGGGCGCTGAACTGCGCCTGGTTGCCGGGCCGGCGCAGGAAGACCACCAGGTGCCGGGCGATGTCGAGGGCGACGTCCCGGTCCAGGTCCTCCTCGACCAGGGCCAGCGCGAGATCGATGCCAGAGGTCACCCCCGCCGAGGTGGCGATCTCCGCGTCACGGACGTAGATGGGATCCGGTTCCACGGTGACCGCCGGATGGTCCCGGGCGAGCTTGTCGCAGTAGGCCCAGTGGGTCGTCGCCCGGCGGCCGTCGAGCAGCCCGGCCGCGGCGAGCAGGATCGCGCCGGTGCACACGGAGACCAGGCGCCGGGCGCGCGGGCCGTGGGCGCACAGCCAGTGGATCAGCCGCGGGTCGGGCGCGCGGGTGCCCGCCCCGCCGGGGACCACCAGGGTGTGCGGGTCGGACGCCGCGGTGAGCGCCCCGTCGGGGACGAGGGTCAGCCCGCCGGAGGTGCGCACCGGGCCGCCGTCCAGGGAGGCCGTGCGGATCCGGTACGACCCCGGCGTGTGTTCCTCGGCGCCGGCGAAGACCTCCATCGGGCCGGTGACGTCGAGGCTCTGGACACCGTCGAAGAGGACGAAGAGGAGCGTGCGCTGCGGCATGTCTCCCAGTCTTCGCCGCCCCGGGCGTGGCCGCAATGACGAGTTTCCCACCTTTTCTGCCATCGGCGGGGCCCGGCGCGGGGGTGCGCGGCCCGCCGGTGAACCGCCCTGACCGACGGTTGTCGGTGCCACCTGCCACAATTGCCGCGCAACCTCAGTGGAGAAGGCGGTACGGGATCGTGACGACACCCGGGTCCAGCGGATCCATCAGCGTGGGATCCATCGAAGGCAGGATCGCCGAGGAACTCGGCGTACGGGAGCGGCAGGTGAAGGCCGCGGTGGAACTGCTCGACGGCGGTTCGACGGTGCCCTTCATCGCCCGCTACCGCAAGGAAGCGACCGAGATGCTCGACGACGCGCAGCTGCGCACGCTCGAGGAGCGGCTGCGCTACCTGCGGGAGCTGGAGGAGCGGCGGGCCGCGATCCTGGAGTCGGTGCGCGAGCAGGGCAAGCTCACCGACGAGCTGGAGGCGCGGATCCGCGGCGCCGAGACCAAGGCGCGGCTGGAGGACATCTACCTCCCGTACAAGCCCAAGCGGCGCACCAAGGCGCAGATCGCGCGCGAGGCGGGGCTGGAGCCGCTGGCCGAGGGCCTGCTGGGCGACCCGTCGGTGGAGCCGCTGGCGGCGGCCGCCGCGTTCGTGGACGCCGACAAGGGCGTCGCCGACCCGCAGGCCGCGCTGGACGGCGCGCGTGCGATCCTCACCGAGCGGTTCTCGGAGGACGCCGACCTGATCGGCGAGCTGCGCGAACGCATGTGGGTGCGCGGGCGGCTGGCCGCGAAGGTGCGCGACGGCAAGGAGGAGGCCGGCGCCAAGTTCGCCGACTACTTCGACTTCGCCGAGCCGTTCACCGAACTGCCCTCGCACCGGATCCTGGCGATGCTGCGCGGCGAGAAGGAGGAGGTCCTCGACCTCGTCCTGGAGCCGGAGGAGCCGGGCGAGCAGCCCGGCCCGTCGTCGTACGAGGGCATCGTCGCGCACCGGTTCGCGATCGCCGACCGGGGCCGCCCGGCCGACAAGTGGCTGACGGACACGGTCCGCTGGGCCTGGCGCACCCGCATCCTGGTCCACCTCGGCATCGACCTGCGGCTGCGGCTGCGTACGGCGGCCGAGGACGAGGCGGTGAACGTCTTCGCGGCCAACCTGCGCGACCTGCTGCTGGCCGCCCCGGCCGGCACGCGCGCGACGCTCGGCCTGGACCCCGGTTTCCGTACGGGGGTGAAGGTCGCCGTGGTCGACGCGACCGGCAAGGTGGTCGCCACGGACGTGATCCATCCCCACGTCCCGGCCAACAAGTGGGACGAGGCCCTCGCCAAGCTGGCCCGGCTCGCCCAGGAGCACGCGGTCGACCTGATCGCGATCGGCAACGGCACGGCGTCCCGCGAGACCGACAAGCTCGCCGGTGAACTCATCACCAGGCACCCGGAGCTGAAGCTCACCAAGGTGATGGTGTCCGAGGCCGGCGCGTCCGTGTACTCGGCCTCCGCGTTCGCCTCCCAGGAGCTGCCCGACATGGACGTGTCGCTGCGCGGCGCCGTGTCGATCGCCCGCAGGCTCCAGGACCCGCTCGCCGAGCTGGTCAAGATCGACCCCAAGTCGATCGGCGTCGGCCAGTACCAGCACGACCTGTCCGAGGTGAAGCTCTCCCGCTCGCTGGACGCGGTGGTCGAGGACTGTGTGAACGGCGTCGGGGTGGACGTCAACACCGCCTCCGCACCGCTGCTCTCGCGGGTCTCGGGCATCTCGTCCGGCCTCGCCGAGAACATCGTGGCGCACCGCGACGCCAACGGCCCCTTCGGCTCCCGCGCGGAGCTGAAGAACGTGGCGCGGCTCGGCCCGAAGGCGTACGAGCAGTGCGCGGGCTTCCTGCGCATCCGCGGCGGCACCGACCCGCTGGACGCCTCCAGTGTGCACCCCGAGGCGTACCCGGTGGTGCGCCGCATGGTGAAGACCAGCGGCCAGGAGGTGGCGTCCCTCATCGGCAACACGGGTGCGCTGCGCTCACTGCGCCCCACAGACTTCGTGGACGACACCTTCGGTCTGCCGACGGTCACCGACATCCTCAAGGAGCTGGAGAAGCCGGGCCGCGACCCGCGTCCCGCCTTCAGGACGGCCACCTTCAAGGAGGGCGTCGAGAAGATCTCCGACCTGTCCGCCGGGATGATCCTGGAGGGCGTGGTGACGAACGTGGCGGCCTTCGGCGCCTTCGTGGACGTCGGTGTCCACCAGGACGGCCTGGTGCACGTCTCCGCGATGTCGAAGACGTTCGTCAAGGACCCGCGGGACGTCGTCAAACCCGGTGACATCGTCAAGGTGAAGGTCCTGGACGTGGACATCCCGCGCAAGCGGATCGGGCTGACCCTGCGTCTGGACGACGAGGCGGCCCCGCAGGGCGGTCAGGGCCAGGGCGGCGGACGCCAGCAGCGCGGCGGCGGCCGGCCGCCCCAGCAGCGGCAGGGCGGCGGCCAGGGGCAGGGGGGCGGCCAGCGGCAGGGCCGGGGCGGCGGCGACCGGGGCGGGCGGCAGGCTCCGGCCCCGGCGAACAGCGCCATGGCCGACGCGCTGCGCCGCGCGGGTCTGCTCGACCCGAAGAAGCGCTGACCGGGCTGGGCCGGAGCCGCAGTGCTCCGGCCCCGTGCGCCCGCGCCCCGAAGGGGCGCGGGAAACTGCGCGACCGGCCACAACGGTGCCGCGGCCGCATGACGCACGGCACGCCCAGGCCCTGCACGCTCCGGCCCGGCCGGCGGAGCGCTACCTCTCCGTCACCTTTCCGTCCGCCACCTCCAGGCGCCTGCTCACGTGGACCGCGTCCAGCATCCGGCGGTCGTGGGTGACCAGCAGGAGCGTGCCGGTGTAGGAGTCGAGGGCCGATTCCAGCTGCTCGATGGCCGGCAGGTCGAGGTGGTTCGTCGGCTCGTCCAGGACCAGCAGGTTGACGCCCCGGCCCTGGAGCAGGGCGAGGGCGGCGCGGGTGCGCTCGCCCGGGGAGAGCGTCGCGGCCGGGCGCAGCACGTGGTCGGACTTCAGCCCGAACTTGGCGAGCAGGGTGCGCACCTCGACCGGCTCGGTGTCCGGGACGGCCGCGCAGAACGCGTCGAGCAGCGTCTCGGGGCCGTGGAACAGCCCGCGGGCCTGGTCGACCTCGCCGACCAGGACGCCGGGACCGAGGGCGGCGTGGCCCGCGTCGAGCGGGACACGGCCGAGGAGCGCGCCGAGCAGGGTGGACTTTCCGGCGCCGTTGGCCCCGGTGATCGCGACCCGGTCCGCCCAGTCGATCTGGAGGGACACCGGTCCGAAGGTGAAGTCGCCGCGCCGGACCTCGGCGTCGCGCAGGGTCGCCACGACCGCGCCGGAGCGTGGGGCGGCGGCGATCTCCATCCGCAGCTCCCACTCCTTGCGCGGTTCCTCGACGACGTCCAGGCGCTCGATCATGCGCTGGGTCTGCCGGGCCTTGGCCGCCTGCTTCTCGCTGGCCTCGCTGCGGAACTTGCGGCCGATCTTGTCGTTGTCGTTGCCCGCCTTGCGCCGGGCGTTCTTCACGCCCTTGTCCATCCAGGACCGCTGCATCTGCGCCCGGTCCTGGAGGGCGGCACGCTTGTCGGCGTACTCCTCGTAGTCGTCGCGGGCGTGCCGCCGGGCCACCTCGCGTTCCTCCAGGTAGGCCGCGTAGCCGCCGCCGTAGAGATTGATCTGCCGCTGGGCGAGGTCGAGTTCGAGGACCTTGGTGACCGTGCGGGTGAGGAACTCGCGGTCGTGGCTGACGACGACCGTGCCGGCGCGCAGGCCGGTGACGAAGCGTTCGAGGCGCTCCAGTCCGTCGAGGTCGAGGTCGTTCGTCGGCTCGTCGAGGAGGAAGACGTCGTAGCGGGACAGCAGCAGCGAGGCGAGGCCGGCGCGGGCCGCCTGGCCGCCGGAGAGGGCGGTCATCGGCTGGTCGAGGCCGACGGCGAGGCCGAGGGAGTCGGCGACCTCCTCCGCTCGTTCGTCGAGGTCCGCGCCGCCGAGGTCCAGCCAGCGCTCCAGGGCTGTCGCGTAGGCGTCGTCGGCGCCGGGTGCGCCGTCGACCAGGGCCTGGGTGGTCTCGTCCATGACGCGCTGCGCCTCGGCGACGCCGGTGCGGCGGGCGAGGAACTCCCGGACCGTCTCCCCCGCCCTGCGCTCCGGCTCCTGCGGCAGATGGCCGACGGCCGCGGTCGGCGGGGACAGCCGCAGCTCGCCCTGCTCGGGTGCGACGAGCCCGGCGAGCAGCTTCAGCAGCGTGGACTTGCCCGCGCCGTTGGCACCGACCAGCCCGATCACGTCGCCGGGCGCGACGACGAGGTCGAGCCCGGAGAAGAGGGAGCGGTCACCGTGCCCGGCGGTGAGGTTCTTGGCGACGAGGGTGGCAGTCATCAGGACGCCGATCCTAATGCGCCCGGCCCCCGGTCTCAGCCCCGTTCCCCGCCGGTCACCGTGGGACGGGCCCGCCGGCGCTGCCCGCCGACGACCGGGGCCGCCCGCACGTCCCCCGCCGTGCGGGCGACGACGTAGGCCTGCCCCCTGACCGCCCGCGGATCCAGCGGGACCCGGTGCCGGCCGGGCTCCAGGGCGCCGTCGAACACCTCCTCGGTTCGGGTGCGGTGCAGCCGGTCCAGGCGGTACGCCGTGATCCGCACCCGGCATGCGGCGCCCACCTCGACGTCCGCGGTGGTGCCGGTGGCGGCCAGTGCGGTCAGCAGGCGGCGCGGGAGCGGGCCGCGGCCGAGGGCGTGCTCGATCTGGGCGACCAGCAGCGGCACGATCGGGGCGAGGCCGTCCACCGCGGCGACCTCGGCCCCGGCCTGTTCGAAGGCCCGCAGCACGGCGGCCCGTTCGGCCGGGCCGACCGCCCGGCCGAAGGCGACCGCGCCGTAGCCGCGCAGTTCCTCGGCGGTGACCCCGCGCGCGTCCTGGGTGATGTCGGCGCCGATGCCGATGGTGCGCAGGGCGGCGGCCAGCCGGGCGAGGACGGCGACCCGGGCGCCGATCAGCAGCACCCTGCGCCGGGGCGCGGCCGAGCCGTCCCGCAGGGCGGTCAGGGCGGCACGGTACTCGGGTCCGCGGAACCGGAACGGCCCCATGCCGGGATAGCCGTTGCGCTCCAGATCGGCGTGCTCGTCGGTCTGCCAGGCGAAGTCCCGCCAGACGTAGTCCTCGCCGTCGCGCTCGATGACGGCGGTGACCGCGCCGCAGCCCAGGTCCTCGCACTCGGGACAGCCGTAGAGGACGAACCGGCCGGCCGGGAGCGGCGGTTCGGCCTCCAGCAGCAGCGCGCGCACCTGCTCGGTGAAGATGGCGGGCGGCACGTCCGAGGCGAGCGGGGAGACCCCGTCGAGGTCGGACAGCTGGAAGAGCAGTGGACGGCCGTCCACGACGAAGTCCACGAAGTCGCGGTGGACCTGGTAGCGGCCGTCGGCGAGGACACCGCCCGCGCGGGTCGCCGGTGCCAGGTCGAAGGTCGCGTATGCGCCAGACATGTGGTGAGTATCCCCACACCGGGACGAATCCGATCGCAGCATGACATGGTCGTCCGGACGGGTTCTATCGTCCAGGCGTGGGCAGTGAGCCGAACGACGAAGTGATCGTGGTCGGGGACGGGGTCGCCGGGCTGGCGACGGCCGTGCTGCTGGCCGAGTCCGGGCACCGGGTGCGGGTGTGGGCGCGGGAGCCCGCCGAGCGCACGACCTCGGCGGTCGCGGGCGGCCTGTGGTGGCCGTACCGCATCGAGCCCGAGCGGCTGGTGAGCGCGTGGGCGCTGGAGTCCCTCGCCGTGTACACGGAGCAGGCGCGGCGCCCCGAGGAGACGGGCGTACGCCTGGTCGACGGCGTACACGCGGGGACGCGGCTGGACGACCTGGGCGACTGGGCGGGCCGGGTGCCGGGGCTCCGGGAGGTGCCGGACGGTCTGGCGGCGCGGCTGCCGGTGATCGACATGCCGGTGTATCTGGCCTGGCTGCGGGAGCGGTTGGGGAAGGCGGGAGGGACGGTGGAGGCGCGCGAGGTGAGCGACCTGACGGCCGTGCCCGCCCGTGTCGTCGTCAACTGCACGGGGCTGGGCGCCCGTTCACTGGTACCGGATCCGCGGTTGCGTCCGGTGCGCGGGCAGCTGGTCGTCGTGGCGAACCCGGGGGTCACGACCTGGTTCACCGCCGCCCCGCACTCCGGCGACGAGTCGGCGTACTGCATCCCGCAGCCCTGCGGCCTGCTGCTGGGCGGTACGGCGCAGGAGGACGACTGGTCCCTGGAGCCGGACCCGGCCATCGCCGCGGCGATCGTCGCCCGCTGCGCGCGGATCCGCCCGGAGATCGCGGGCGCGCGGGTCCTCGGCCACCGCGTGGGGCTGCGACCGGTCCGCGACGCGGTACGGCTGGAACGCCGGCCCCTGCCCGGCGGCCGCGCGCTGGTGCACAACTACGGGCACGGCGGGGCCGGGGTGACGGTGGCGTGGGGGTGTGCGCGGGCGGCGGCCGGACTGGCGTTTCCGGCCGCCTGAGCCCCTGCGGGGCTACCCCGGGATGTGCCGGGCCGCCCGGGGTGCGCGGACTCCCTCCAGGGCGCCGGGCGCGGCAGCCGCGGCCGTGGAGCCGGACGTGGCACGGGTGAAGGCCGCCGCGCCGCCCACGAGCGGGAGGCGGGCCGTCGTACCGGACAGCGCCACGGTGAGGCTCGGCCGGGTGGACGGCGGGTCGATGAGGTCCTTGTCCGTGCCCGCGACGATCAGGGCGAGGCGGTGCCCCGCGGGGACGACGTGGTCGGTGGCCGCGAGGTCGAGGGTCATCGTGCAGGCCTTGCCCGGGGTGAGCGGAACTCCCTTGCCGAGGGAGGCGTGGTGGCCGAGGTCGGCCCAGCCGCGGCTGAACACGGTGTAGTCGACCTTGACGGTCTTGGCTCTGGTCTCCTTGAAGCAGGCGCTGTCCCCGGCCGTGCTCTCGCCCCAGCAGGTGCGGTGGGTGAGCGTGGTGATGCCCTCGGCGGCGTCGGCGTAGTCGCGGATGGTGTCCGGGCCGACGTCGACCAGGACGGCGGACAGATGGGCCGACGCGGTGGTCGGGGTCGCGGTCACCGTCACCGTGGACGACCCGGACAGGCGCAGGTCGTGGGTGAGCGGTGCGGTGAGGAAACCGGCCTTCTCGGGGGTGGGGGCGGTGAGACGGGCCGCCCAGTCGGTCTCGCCCAGCTTCGGGTCGTCGGTGAAGGTCTCGGTGCCGGTGGCCGGGCGCAGGCCGAGCGTGCCGACGCCGTTCCGTGTGCCGGGCGCCGGGTGCAGGACGGTGGTGCGGGTGGTCTGCGGGGGCCAGGTCCGGGAGGGCACCCACTGGTCGGGGCGGCGCTCGATGTCGGCCATCGGCTCGCGGTCGATGCCGTTGTCGTAGCCGAGGAGTTCATGGTCGAACCAGCGGTGCAGGGTGTCGACCCAGGCGCCGCGCCGGTAGTCGAAGGGGTCGACGTGGCCGGTCTGGGAGAGCCAGATCTTGCGCTCCACCCCGTGCTTCGCGAGGGCGTCCCACCACTGGCCGAAGTGCTTGGTGCGGACGTTGAGGTCCTGCATCCCGTGCACCAGGAACACGCTCGCGCGCACCTTGGCCGCGTCCTTGACGTAGTCCCGCTCGGTCCACAGCGACGTCCAGTCACCGCTGCGCGGGCTGCCGTCGGTGAGTTTCTTCTGCACGGCCGCGCAGTGGGCCTTCGCCGCGTCGCTCTCGACGTCGCCGGCCAGGTCGGCGGGGCCGCCGTCGTACAGCGGGGCGCCCTGCGCGAAGTAGTAGTCGTACCAGGAGGAGATGCCACTGATCGGGACGATGGTCTTCAGTCCCTGGACGCCGGTGGCGGCGACGCCGTTGGCGATCGTGGCGTCCCAGCTCTTGCCGATCATGCCCGTTCTGCCGTTGGTCCAGGTGGCCTTGACGGTCTGTGTCCCGGTCCGGCTGGTGTACGCCCTGGCGCGGCCGTTCAGCCAGTCGATCACGGCCTTCGCGGACTGGATGTCGGAGCGGCCGCCGACGTCGACGCAGCCGTCGGAGCGGTTGGTGCCGGCGAGGTCGACGCCGACGAAGGCGTAGCCGCGGGGCACGAAGTAGTTGTCGTAGAACAGCGGCATCTGGACGACGTGGCCCTGCGCGTCGTACGTCTTGAGCTGGTTCTCGTTGCCGCGTCCGCAGCAGGAGTAGTACGGGCTCGCGTCCATGATGACGGGCACCTTGCGGCCCTCGCGGGCGGGTTCGGCGGGTCGGACGATGTCGGCGGCGACCCGGTCGGGCTTCCCGTCGCCGTCCCCGTCGAGGCCTGTGTCCACCCAGACGGACTCGCGCACGGCGTGGGCGTACGAGTAGACGGGCCGGCTCTCGTGGGCGGCCCGGCCGTCGGGGCCGGCGGCCTGTGCGGCGGCCGGGGTCAGGAAGGCGGCCGTCAGGACGGCGGCGACCGCTGTCGCGAACGGTCTCCAGATCGTGAAGCGCGTACGTCTCGGCATGCGCGGACGGTACTCCGGTCAACTCCCCGACAGAAGAGGGCACCACGGTGACCCGGGTGACACATGACGGCTGAATGGCGATCGTGTGACAGGGGGGACCGTGGACAGGCCGGGAGGCACAGGGAATGAATAGGCTCCGAACGGATCCACCACGCATGTCCCACGAACGCACTTGCACTCCCGACGACTTGGAGCTGACGTGCACCGCAGAATCATCGCACCGGGCGCACTGGCGGCGGCCTCCCTCCTGCTGGCGATCCCGGCATCGGCCGCGAGCTACACCCCCGGCGCGCCGGGCATCGGCGACCCGTACTACCCCGACTACGGCAACGGCGGCTACGACGTCTCGCACTACGACCTCAGGCTGCAGTACCAGCCGAAGACGGACGAGTTGCAGGGCACGGCGACGATCCTGGCGAAGACCACGCAGGACCTGTCCAGCTTCGACCTGGACTTCCTGCTGGACGTCAGCGAGGTGCGGGTCAACGGCGCCAAGGCCGCCTTCACCACCTCCGGGCAGCACGAACTGGTCGTGACGCCGAAGACGCCGCTGGCCAAGGGCACCCCGATCACCGTCACCGTCCGCTACAGCGGGGTGCCGTCGACGAAGAGCGCGTACGGCTTCAACACCTGGCACCGCACGCCCGACGGCGCCGTGGCCGCCGACGAGCCCGAGGCCGCCTGGTGGTGGTTCCCGAGCAACGACCACCCGAGTGACAAGGCCACCTACGACGTGTCCGTGGCCGTGCCGGACGGCACCCAGGTCATCTCCAACGGCACGCTGCAGTCGACCGCTTCGCAGCTGGGCTGGACCCGCTACAGCTGGCGGCAGAACAAGCCGCAGGCGACGTATCTGGCCACACTCGCCATCGGTAAGTTCGACATCACCACCAGCACCTCCGACGGTGGCGTACCGGTCATCAACGCCTACAGCAAGGACCTCGGCGACAACGACGGGGCCGCGCGGGCGAGCGTGGAGCGCACCGGGGAGCTGGTCGACTGGCTGAGCGGCTACTTCGGGCCGTATCCGTTCAGCACGGCCGGCGGGTACGTGCCGAACACCACGACCGGGTACGCGCTGGAGACCCAGAGCCGCGTCTACTACAGCCCGAAGCAGTTCGCCAAGGGTGCCAACGCCTCGGTGGTCGTGCACGAGCTGGCGCACCAGTGGTACGGCGACGACGTGTCGGTCAAGGACTGGAAGGACATCTGGCTCAACGAGGGCTTCGCGACGTACGCGCAGTGGCTGTGGTCCGAGCACGAGGGCGAGGGCACCACGCAGCAGCTCGCCGACTACGTGTACGCCTCGCACCCCGCCGACGACGCCTTCTGGACGGTCAAGCCCGGTGACCCGGGCGCGGACCACCAGTTCGACGACGCCGTCTACGACCGGGGCGCCCTCGCCATCCAGGCCCTGCGCGAGGAGGTCGGCGACGACGCGTTCTTCCGCATCCTGAAGGGCTGGCCGCAGGAGCACGCGTACGGCAACGCCTCGGTGGCCGACTTCCAGCGGTACGCCGAGCAGGTGTCCGGCAAGCCGCTTGCCGCGCTGTTCGACACCTGGCTCTTCCAGCCGTCGAAGCCGGCCGCGCCCGCGGCGCGCGCCGCGTCCCTGCTGACGTCGGGTGCGAAGGCTGCCGGGGTGGCACAGCCGAAGTCATGGCGGAAGATCGAGGCGGCGCACGGCGGCCACGGGAACTGACCTGACCCGGGCCCGTCAGGGTCTGGGCTCGGCCGCCGCGTCGAGCAACCGGTCCCGGCCCATCGCGTCCGCGCGGGAGGCCGGGACCGTGCAGGCGTACGCCCCCGCGAGCGCGCCGTAGCGTGCGCAGGTCTCGGGCGGCTCGCCGGCGAGGCGGCCGTAGAGGAACGCGGCGGCGAAGGCGTCGCCCGCGCCGTTGGAGTCGACCACCGGTGCGGGCGGCGTCTCGGCGGGCACGCGGGTCAGCTCGCCGTCGGCCAGCAGATACGAGCCCTGGGCACCGGCCGTGGCGACGACGGTCCGGGCCCGGCCCCGCTCGGCGATGCGCCGCAGCGTCCGCTCGGGGTCGGCCAGGGCGGCGGCCGACAGGAAGACGATGTCGGCCGCGTACGCGAACGGCTCGTGGTACGGATTCTCGCCGTCCCAGTCGTGCAGGTCCGTGGAGAGCGGCACGCCCGTCGCGGTCAGCACCGGCAGTGCCTCGGCACAGGGCTGGGTGATGGTCACGTGCACGTGTCGGCTCGCGGTGGCGAGCGCGCGCAGCGTGTCCTGCGGAAAGCGGTCACCGGGACGGGAGCGGCTGGTGTCGTACAGGGACAGGCGGCGGCCGTCGGGGCCGACCAGGTTGACCGCGCGCCTGGTCCCGGCGGGCTGCGGGAGCGCGCTGAGCCCGATGCCGTGCTCGCGGTGCAGGGCGCGCACGAGGTCGCCCTCGGGGTCGTCGCCGAGCAGGTCGAGGTGGTGGGTGCGCAGGCCGAGGGCGGCGAGGCCCACGGCGACGAAGTCGCCGGTCTGCCCGGCGCGGGTGCGGATCCCGGAGTCGATCATGTAACTGTCGGCGTACGGCAGCGGCAGCTCGGGGACGTGGACGATGGTGTCCACCCCGGCTCCGCCGAGCACCAGCACATCCGTGGTGCCGGTGTGCGTCGTATCGGTCCGCGACGCGCCGTCCTGCGTGACGCCGGTCTGCGTGACGCCGGTCTGCGTCACGTCGTTCTGTGCGGTCATCCCCCGCCCTCCCCGTGGTCGTACACCGTGACCGCGATCCGGCTCCGCCGGATGGGCCAGGCTTCCGTCGCCGTGGGCCCTCCCGGCAACGGGCGTGTGCGGCTCCGTCGTGGCCGGTCGCGCAGTTCCCCGCGCCCCTTCAGGGCGCTGCCCTGACCGTACGTTGACAAGTACCGGCGGCGCCCAGCCCGAAGTCGTTGTGCGCGCGGTCGCGGTGCCAGGCGCGGTACGCCTTCTCCGGCTCGGGCCAGCGGCGTGAGAGCGCGAGGACGAAGCCCTTCCCCCAGCCCCCGATGTCGTTGCAGACATGGGCGATCACCTTGGCGCCCCTGACCGACGGAACGGTGGCGTCACCCTGGATGTATGTGATCTCCGACATGACGCCACCGTAGGCGATGCCACTGACAGTGGCCCTGAGCTGCTACGTCGTCATCGCGTCAGCTCGGTGAGTTCCTTCTCGGCGTTGGCGGACACCCGGCGGCGCACAGCGAACCAGCCGGCGACGAGCATGACGGCGATCACCGGGATCAGCAGGATGGTCTTCCGGCCGACGTCGGGGTCGTTCCACATCATGCCGAGGCAGATCAGCAGGAAGGTGATGGTGACGATCTCGATGACCGGGCTGAACTTCAGCTGGAAGTGCGGCCGGGTCACGAGGCCGGCGCGGGCGCGGCGGACGAAGACCATGTGGCAGATCATGATGATCACCCAGGTGCTGATGATGCCGAGGGAGGCGACGTTCAGCACGATCTCGAAGGCCTGGCTGGGCACGAAGTAGTTCAGGCCGACGCCGAGGACGCAGACCCCGCAGGTCAGCAGGATGCCGCCGTAGGGCACCTGGCTGCGGCTCATCCTGGCGGTGAACTTGGGGGCGGAGCCTGCCATGGCCATCGAGCGCAGGATGCGGCCGGTGGAGTACAGGCCGGAGTTCAGCGAGGACATGGCGGCCGTCAGCACGACGAGGTTCATGACGTCACCGGCCGCCGGCACACCGATCTTGGACAGTACGGTCACGAACGGGCTCTCGTCGGCGGAGTACACCGAACCGGGCAGCAGCAGCGCGAGCAGGACGACCGAGCCGACGTAGAACAGACCGACACGCCACATGATCGAGTTCACCGCGCGCGGGACGACCTTCTCCGGCTCGGCGGTCTCACCGGCGGCCACACCGACCAGCTCCAGTGCGGCGTACGCGAAGATCACGCCCTGCATGACCAGGACGACCGGCATCAGGCCGTGCGGGAAGATGCCGCCGTGGTCGCTGATCACGCTCAGGCCGGGGGTGTGGCCGTCGACCTTGTGCTGCGTGGCGAGCAGGAAAATGCTGATCAGCATGAAGCCGACGATGGTGGCGACCTTGACGATCGCGAACCAGAACTCCATCTCACCGAAGATCTTCACCGAGATCAGGTTCACGGCCAGGACCACCGCGAGGGCGATCAGCGCGAGGACCCACTGCGGGATCGAGGTGAAGAAACTCCAGTAGTGCGTGTAGAGCGCGATCGCGGTGATGTCGGCGATGCCGGTGGTCGACCAGTTCAGGAAGTACATCCAGCCGGCGACGTAGGCGCCCTTCTCGCCGAGGAACTCGCGCGCGTACGACACGAAGGAGCCGGAGGACGGCCGGTACAGGACGAGCTCGCCGAGGGCGCGCACGACGAAGAAGGCGAAGACGCCGCAGACCAGGTAGGCCAGGGCCAGTGCCGGGCCGGCGTTGTGCAGTCGGCCACCGGCTCCCAGGAGGAGGCCGGTACCGATGGCACCGCCGATGGCGATCATGTTGATGTGGCGGGCCTTGAGGTCCTTGCTGTAACCGGCGTCGCCCGCGTCCGCGGGCTTCTGGGCCGCCTGGGGGGCGGCGGCCTGTGCCGATTCCACGGCTTCCTTGCTCACGGGTGGTTCACTTCCTGGTGCGCCCAGGCCTCGTGGGCCCGGGGGTCGTGCAGGTCGAGGCCCGCACCACCCTGTCGAGTTGCGGCACAGACCAAGGCAGCACCTTCCCAGAAAGATCCGCGAGTACGCGGTGGTCCACATCACAGAGCGTTACTTCTCACACGATCCACTTGGTGGACGCGCGCTGTTCACCACGGGTTTCACACATCTGCTGGGACAGCAATACTGCTGCACATGACGACCGACGCGACGACCAACGCGACGACCGACACCGGGGAGCCGGCCCTCACCATCGACGAGCTGGCCGCCCGCACGGGTGTCACGGTCCGCACCGTCCGGTTCTACGGCAGCAAGGGGCTGCTCCCGCCGCCGGTGATCGGTCCTCGCCGGGTCGGGCGGTACGGGCCCGAGCACGTGGCACGGCTGGCCCTCATCGAGGAGTTGCAGCAGCAGGGCATGACGCTGGCGGCGATCGAGCGCTACGTACGGCAGCTGCCCGCCGACCTCACCCCGCACGACCTGGCCATCCACCGCGCGGTGGTCGCGTCCTGGGCACCGGACGCGGTGGACACGGTGGCCCGGCGGGAGCTGGAACGACGGGCCGGGCGGCCGCTGTCGGCCGAGGACGTGGAGCGGCTGGCGGCGATGAACGTCGTCCGCGAGAGGGCGGACGGCACCTTCCGGGTCGACGCCGGACTGCTCCGGCTCGGCGTGCAACTGCTCGACGTACCGCTGTCGCAGGAGGCGATCCTTGCGGCCCGCTCGGTGCTCATCGAGCACTCGCGCGCCGCGGCCCGCGAGCTGTCCCAGCTCTTCCGCGGCGAGGTGGCCGAGCGCGCCACCCGAGACGTGAAGTCCCTGTCGGCACACATGCACCCCCTGGTCGTACAGGCCCTGCTGACGACGTTCCAGCGCTCACTGCGGGAAGAGCTGAGCAAATGGGTCAGCAACTCGGCCCCGACCACAGCGGGGCGGGCGGAATCGGAGTCGGAGTGATGGGGGGGCGTCTGGCGGGGGCAGGTCTGCTCGGGGCCTACCTGCGGGGGCCTGTCTGCTCGGAGTGGGCCTGACGGGGCCTGTCCGGTCGAGCTCAGCGGATCGGGACAGGCCCTCGCGGGGCCCGGCTGATGACGGCCGGATGGGCGAATCCCCCGGGGAACGAGGCCCGGCCGAGCGAGCCCCGCGCCCTCGCCCGCACGCACCATCGCGCCGCGCCGTCGCCCGGCACACGGGAGCCCGGTCGGCTGGGCCCAGCCGACCGGAGTCCGGCCGGTCCCGGATCGAACGATCTCGTCCCGGTTGGCCCCGGATTGGGCAGCCCAAGTCCAGAGGACCCAGGACCGGAGGATCCGGAGCCCGGCGGACCGACGCGCCGGTGGTCCGGTGGTCGGGCGGACCAGACCCCGGCCGATCCTTCCTCGGGCCGAGCCGGGCCCCGGCCTGGCGAGGCTCCGGCCGAGTCGGGCTCCAGCCAGTCCAGGCCCTGGCCGCCGATCCCGGCTCGGCGGGCCGAGGGCCGGTCGGCGGACGTCGGCTGGAGTCCGGCCGGTCAGGGTCCGGTCGACCCGTAGCGCCGGGCTCGGTCCGGGCGGGTGTCAGTCGGTGAAGCGTTGGCCCTGCTCCGCCTTCTCCACGAGCAGTGCGGGCGGGGTGAACCGCTCGCCGTAGGACTCGGCGAGTTCGCGCGCGCGGGCGACGAAGCCGGGCAGGCCTCCGTCGTAGCCGTTGATGTACTGGAGCACGCCGCCGGTCCAGCCGGGGAAGCCGATGCCGAAGATCGAGCCGATGTTGGCGTCGGCGACCGAGGTCAGGACGCCCTCCTCCAGGAGCCGGACGGTGTCGAGCGCCTCGGCGAAGAGCATCCGTTCCTGCATGTCCCGGAACGGGATCTCGTGCCCGGGCTGCGTGAAGTGCTCACGCAGGCCGGGCCACAGCCCCGCGCGCTTGCCGTCCTCGGTGTAGTCGTAGAAGCCGGCGCCGCCGCTGCGGCCGGGGCGGCCGAACTCGTCGACCATGCGGTCGATGACCGCCTCCGCCGGGTGTGCGGTCCAGGTGCCGCCGGACTCCTCCACGGCCCGCTTCGTCTCGCCCCGGATCTTGCGCGGGAGGGTGAGGGTCAGCTCGTCCATGAGGGAGAGCACCTTGGCTGGGTAGCCGGCCTGGGCGGCGGCCTGCTCGACGGAGGCGGGCTCGACGCCCTCGCCGACCATGGCGACTCCCTCGTTGATGAAGTGGCCGATCACCCGGGAGGTGAAGAAGCCGCGCGAGTCGTTTACCACGATCGGCGTCTTGTTGATCCGGCGGACCAGGTCGAAGGCCCGGGCGAGTGCCTCGTCACCGGTGCGCTCGCCCTTGATGATCTCGACCAGCGGCATCTTGTCGACCGGCGAGAAGAAGTGCAGCCCGATGAAGTCGGCCTGGCGCTCCACGCCCTCGGCGAGGGTGGTGATGGGCAGGGTGGAGGTGTTGGAGCACAGCAGTGCGTCGGGTGCGACGACGGACTCGATCTCCTGGAACACCTTGTGCTTGAGCGCGGTGTCCTCGAAGACGGCCTCGATCACGGCGTCACAGCCCGCGAGGTCGGCCGCCTCGCCGGTCGGGGTGATCCGGGCGAGCAGCGCGTCCGCCTTCTCCTGGCTGGTGCGGCCCTTGGCGACGGCCTTGGCGCACAGCTTCTCGGAGTAGGCCTTGCCCTTGGCGGCGGCCTCCTCGGAGACGTCCTTCAGGACGACGTCGATGCCCGCGCGGGCGCAGGAGTACGCGATGCCGGCGCCCATCATGCCGGCGCCGAGGACGGCGACCTTGCGGACCGTGCGGGACGCGATGCCCTTCGGGCGGTTGGCGCCGGAGTTGACGGCCTGGAGGTCGAAGAAGAACGCCTGGATCATGTTCTTCGCGGTCTGGCCGGTGACCAGCTCGGTGAAGTAGCGGGTCTCGATGGTGATCGCGGTCTCGAAGTCGACCTGGGAGCCCTCTACGGCGGTGGCCATGATGTTGCGCGGAGCCGGGTAGGGGGCACCGGCCGTCTGCTTGCGCAGGTTGGCCGGGAAGGCGGGCAGGTTGGCGGCGAACTTCGGGTTCGCGGGGGTGCCGCCGGGGATCCGGTAGCCGGGGATGTCCCAGGGCTGGTGCGACTCGGGGTGCGCGTCGATGAAGGCGCGGGCCTTGGCCAGCATCTCCTCATGCGTGGCGGCCACTTCGTGGACCAGGCCGTTCTCCTGGGCGCGGCGCGGGTTGTACTGCGTGCCCTGGAGCAGCACCTTCAGCAGGGCGTCCGTGATGCCCATCAGGCGCACGGTGCGGGTGACACCGCCGCCCGCGGGCAGCAGGCCGAGCGTGACCTCCGGCAGGCCGATCTTGGAGCCGGGGGCGTCGAGGGCGATGCGGTGGTGGGAGGCGAGCGCGATCTCGTAACCGCCGCCGAGGGCCGCGCCGTTGATGGCGGCGACGACCGGCTTGCCGAGCGTCTCGATGCGGCGCAGCGCGTTCTTGATCTCGGTCGCGCTGTCGAAGACCTGCTGGGCGTCCTCGGGACCGGCCTTGATCATGTCCTTGAGGTCGCCGCCCGCGAAGAAGGTCTTCTTGGCGGAGGTGTAGATGATGCCGCGGAGGGAGTCCTTCTCGGCCTCCGCGCGTGCGGCGATCGCCGTGATGGAGTCGCGGAACGCCTGGTTCATGGTGTTCGCGGACTGGTTCGGGTCGTCCAGGACGAGGGTGACGACACCGGTGTCGTCCTGCTCCCAGCGGATGGTGGTGCTCTCGGTCATGACAGTCGTCTCCGTTGAAGTCTCTGAAGTCTCGTGGTTCCGCGGGGAGTTCAGATGCGCTCGACGACGGTGGCGATGCCCATGCCGCCGCCGACGCACAGGGTGGCGAGGCCGTAGCGCTTGTCCTGGCGCTCCAGTTCGTCCACGAGGCTGCCGAGGATCATCGCGCCGGTCGCGCCGAGCGGGTGGCCGAGCGCGATGGCACCGCCGTTGACGTTGACCTTGTCGAGGGAGAGGCCCATCTCCTTGACGAAGCGCAGCACGACCGCGGCGAACGCCTCGTTGATCTCGACCAGGTCGATGTCGTCGATGGTGAGGCCGGCCTTGGCGAGCGCCTTGCGGGTGGCGGGGGCGGGACCGGTGAGCATGATGGTGGGCTCGGAGCCGGAGACGGCCGCGGAGACGATCCGCGCGCGCGGGGTGAGGCCGTAGCGCTCGCCGACCGCCCGGGAGCCGATCGCGACGAGCGAGGCGCCGTCCACGATGCCGGAGGAGTTGCCCGCGTGGTGGACGTGGTCGATCTTCTCCACCCAGTGGTACTTCTGCAGCGCGACGGCGTCGAACCCGCCCAGCTCGCCGATGTCCGCGAACGACGGCTTGAGCTTCGCCAGGGAGTCGGCGGTGGTGCCGGGGCGCGGGTGCTCGTCGCGGTCGAGGACGACCAGGCCGCTGCGGTCCTTGACGGGGACCACGGAACGGTCGAAGCGGCCCTCCTTCCAGGCCGTGACCGCGCGCTCCTGGGACAGGGCGGCGTACTCGTCGACGTCGCGGCGGGTGAATCCCTCGATGGTGGCGATGAGGTCGGCGCCGATGCCCTGGGGCACGAAGTTGACGGCGAGGTTGGTCATCGGGTCGTTGAACCAGGCGCCGCCGTCGGAGGCCATCGGCACCCGGGACATCGACTCCACGCCGCCCGCGAGGACCAGGTCCTCCCAGCCCGAACGGACCTTGGCGGCGGCCAGGTTGACGGCCTCCAGGCCCGAGGCACAGAAGCGGTTCTCCTGTACGCCCGCGACCGTGTCCGGCAGTCCGGCGGCGATCGCGGCGATCCGGGCGATGTCGGACCCCTGGTCGCCGACAGGTCCGACGACGCCGAGGACGATGTCGTCGACGGCGGCCGGATCGAGTCCGGGGAAGCGGGCGCGGATCTCGTGGATGAGCCCGACGACCAGGTCGATGGGCTTCGTGCCGTGCAGGGCGCCGTTCGCCTTGCCGCGGCCGCGCGGGGTGCGGATCGCGTCGTACACGTACGCTTCGGTGCTCACTGAGGTGCCTTTCGGAAAGGATGGGCCGAGCGGGGTCGGTCGCTGCCCGCGACCGGGTCGTCGTTCACGCGTCGTCGTGCGCCGCCGCCGGTATCCCCCATTCCCGCACCACCGACTCGGTGTCCGCGCCGGGCAGGGCCGGACCGGTACGGACGGTGGTGGGCGTCGCGGAGAACCGGGGGGCGGGGGCGGGCTGGGTGATGCCGCCGTGGTCGGTGAAGGTGCCGCGGGCGGCGAGGTGGGGGTGGTGCGGGGCCTCGCGCAGGGACAGCACGGGCGCCACGCACGCGTCGGTGTCCTCGAAGAGCTCCGTCCACTGCGCGCGCGTGCGGGACCTGAAGCGGGCGGCGATGCGTTCGCGCAGCTCGCTCCAGCGGGTCCAGTCCTTGCGGGCGTCGGCCAGGTCCGCCAGGCCGAGCAGGCGCAGGAACTCCTCGTAGAACCGGCCCTCCAGCGCGCCCACCGCCATGTATCCGCCGTCGGCTGTCTCGTAGGTGCCGTAGTAGGGGCAGCCGCCGTCGAGGAGGTTGGCGGCGCGCCGGTCCTGCCAGCCGCCTGCCGCGAGCATGCCGTGGATCATCGACGAGAGGTGAGCCGTGCCGTCGACGATGGCGGCGTCGACGACCTGTCCGGTGCCGGTCGCGCGCGCGTGGTGCAGGGCGGCGAGGACGCCGACCACCAGGTAGAGGGAGCCGCCCGCGTAGTCCCCGAGGAGGTTGGCGGGGACAGCCGGGGGCTCGTCGGGGCGGCCGATCATGCCGAGGGTGCCGGTGAGCGCGATGTAGGCCACGTCGTGGCCCGCGCGGTGGGCGAGCGGGCCCTCCTGGCCCCAGCCGGTCATCCGGCCGTAGACCAGGCGGGGGTTGCGGGCGTGGCACTGCTCCGGGCCGACGCCGAGGCGCTCGGCGACGCCGGGGCGGTATCCCTCGACGAGGATGTCGGCCCGCTCGGCGAGATCGAGCACGCGCGCGGGGCCGGCCGGGTCCTTCAGGTCGACGACGATCGAGCGCTTGTTGCGGTTCGTGACGTCGTACGCGGGGTCGATCGCGAGACCGGGGCCGCCCGGCCGGTCCACCCGGACCACGTCCGCGCCCAGGTCGGCCAGGAGCATGGCGGCGAACGGGCCGGGGCCGATGCCGGCCAGCTCGACCACCCGCACACCGGAGAGCGGGCCCTGCCCCGGCTTCGCTGCCGTCGTCATGCTCCAGCCCCCAAGCCTGTGTGACACAACTGATGTAACACCTGTGATGCTAAGAACGCGTTCCATCCGGCACAAGACCTGAACGAGCAAGCGCTTAGCCAAGTGCCCGCCCGGTCGACGGCGTGCGCACCTCTCACGCTAGCCTCAGCCACCGACAGCGGCGCGGACCGCACGACAAGGGGTGTCATGAGCAGGATGAAAAGGACGGATCGTCCCTACGACCTCGTGCTCTTCGGAGCCACCGGCTTCGTCGGCGTCCTCACCGCGGAGTACCTCGCCGCGCATGCGCCGGACGATCTGCGCTGGGCGATCGCCGGCCGCGACGAGCGGAAGCTGGAGCGGCTGCGCGAACGGCTGTCCGGCACGGCGGACATCGGCGTGCTGCGGGCCGACGTGGCCGAACCGGCCACGCTGCGCGCCCTCGCCGAGCACGCGCGCGTGGTGGCCACGACCGTCGGGCCCTACGTGCTGTACGGCGAGGAGCTGGTCGCCGCCTGCGCGGACACCGGTACCGACTATCTGGACCTGACCGGCGAGCCGGAGTTCGTGGACCTGATGTACGTCCGGCACGACGCACGCGCGCGTGAGACGGGCGCCCGCCTGGTGCACGCCTGCGGTTTCGACTCCGTACCCCACGACCTGGGCGCGTACTTCACGGTCCGGCAGCTCCCGGAGGGCGTGCCGCTGCGGGTGGACGGGTACGTGACCGCGGACGCGGCCTTCTCCGGCGGCACCCTGGCCTCGGCGCTGAACCAGATGGCGCGCGCCCGGCAGATGCTGGCCGCCGCGCGGGACCGGGGGCGGCACGAACCGCGGCTGCCGGGACGCCGGGTCACGTCACCGACGGGCGCGCCGCGCTTCGCGGGCGAGGTCGGCGCGTGGGCCCTGCCGCTGCCGACCATCGACCCGCAGATCGTGCTCCGCTCGGCGCGGGCGCTGGAGCGCTACGGGCCGGACTTCCGCTACCGGCACTACGCGGCGGTACGGCACCTGCCGGTCGCCCTCGGCGGGATCGCCGCCGTCGGCGCGGTGGCGGCGGCCCAGCTGCCGCCCGCGCGGCGCTGGTTGTCAAACCGGCTGAAGCCGGGTGACGGGCCGAGCGCGCAGAAGCGGGCGAGGAGCCGGTTCGCGGTGCGTTTCGTCGGCGAGGGCGGCGGCAGGCGGGTGTGCACGGAGGTCGCGGGCGGCGACCCCGGCTACGACGAGACGGCGAAGATGTTCGCCGAGGCGGCCCTGTGCCTGGCCTTCGACGACCTGCCGCCGACCGCCGGGCAGGTCACCACGGCGCAGGCGATGGGCGACGCCCTCACCGGGCGGCTGCGTGCGGCGGGGATCACCTTCCGGGTGGCGTCCGCCGGACAGGCCTCAGCCGCCGCCTCCCCTACGGTTTGAGACTTTGGCGCGAGGGCATGCCGTCACTCCAGGCCACCACCGGCTGTAAGTCTCACCGGGTTCCTCAATGACACGATGGAGACCCGGACAGGCGGCAGCCGCAGGGAGGCGAGAAGAGCGTGAAGTTCGTGCTCGAAGTGACCGTGGACGAGGGCGCGTCGGCGCAGGACCGGGCCCGTGAGCTGGGGCGGATCCTGCGCTACTGGGGCGGCAATGTGCACCACTACGCCCTCGAACCGGGCGACGGCTCGGCCGTGTACGACTCGGCGTATCAGGAGGTCGGCGCCTGGCGCGTCGTCCCCTCCTGAACGTCCCCCGGAACCGCACCCTGTGCCGCCTCGCGCAGCACCAGGCGGCACAGGGCGTCCGCCCGGCGCGTGGTCTCGGGCAGCCGGTAGCGCGGAGTCAGGGCCAGGGTGTGCGCCACAGCGTTGTCCAGGCTCACCCGGTGGCCGACCGAGACGAAGACCGGTTTGACGCCGTCCCGGGTGCGCAGGGCGCGCCCGACCTCCTCGGTCCCGGCGAGCAGCGCAGCGCACGCGCCCCGCGCGGGGGCCGGTTCCTCGTACCTGAAGGTGAACGGGTTCTTGGCGACACCGATGACCGGCAGGCCGGTGAGCACGCCGAGATGACTGGCGAGGCCGAAACGGCGCGGATGGGCCAGCCCGTAGCCGTCGCACACCAGGAGGCCGGGCGGGCACGGCAGACGGTCGAGAGCGGTCAGCACGGTCGGGATCTCCCGGAAGGCGAGCAGCCCGGGCACGTACGGGAACGACACCCGGCCCACGGCCGTAGCCTCGGCCACCACCTCCAGGGTGGCGGCGTCCAGCACGACGGCCGCCGCGGCGACGAGGTCGAGGCCGTCGTCGTAGGCGACGTCGACGCCTGTGACGTGGCCCCGCGCCGGCGGCGGTCCCGGCTCGTCCCGCACCACCCGCCCGCGCAGCTCGTCCTGTACGGCGCGGGCCTCTTCCTCGGTCGCGGGCCAGCCCGCGGGTACGCCTACGGTCGTCATGGTGACCAGAACTGTACGGCCCGGGGCCGGCTGTCGGAGCCCGGGGGTAGCCTCGTGATCATGTTCGTACTGGAGCTGACCTACACCGCACCGCTCGACGCCGTCGACACCCTGCTCCCCGACCACGTGGCCTGGCTGGAGGAGCAGTACGACCAGGGTCTCTTCCTCGCCTCCGGGCGCAAGAACCCCCGGGACGGCGGAGTGATCCTGGCCGTCGCGGAGGACCGCGCCCTGATCGAGGCGGCCATCGCGCGCGACCCGTTCGCCGTCGGCGGCGTGTGCACGTACCGCGTCACGGAGTTCACGGCCACGAAGACCTCCCCCGAGCTGGACCGGTACCGCCAGACGCCCGGCTGACCCGCCGCCGCGCTCAGCGCTCCAGCCGGGCCGCTCTGCCCTGTTCGCCCGCCGCCCAGCAGCTCAGGTCGGGCGTGCAGGAGACGGTGTCGTACGAGCCGGTGTCGATCGTGCGCCAGGTGCGGCCGGCGTCGGTCGTCAGGTCGGTGCCGGTGGGGCCGACGGCGAGGGCGGCGGTGCGGCTGTGCGGGAGCCAGGCGGCGCCGGAGCGGTAGGCCGGCGGGGGTGTGGCGGCCGGGGTCCAGGTGCGGCCGCCGTCGGCGGTGACGGCCGCGGCGTGCGGCGAGGGCCGGTCGGGGCGGTAGTCGCCGCCGACGGCGAGGCCGTGGGTGCGGTCGCGGAAGGCGAGCGCGAAGACGCCCTTGGCGGGATCACCGGCCGGCACGGGCGTGTCGGCCGCCGTCCAGGTCAGTCCGCGGTCGGCGGAGTGCAGCACGCGCGCGTGGGCGCCGCCCCCGGTGGCCAGCCAGACGTCCCTGGCACCGGAGGTGACCAGGCACTGCCCGCTCGCGGCGAAGCCGGCCTCGCCGTCCAGGGCGGGCGGCATGCCCTCGGCGGGCAGCACCCGCCAGGAGCGGCCGCCGTCGCTCGTGGACAGGATGCGGAACTTCCCGTCCACCGGGTCGCCCAGGGCGAGGCCGTGGCGGCGGTCGAAGAAGGCCAGGCAGTCGTAGAAGGCGTTCGGGTCGGTGTTGCGGAACGACTCGGTCCAGGTCGCACCGCCGTCCTCGGTGCGGTAGACGCGGGAGGCCTCGCCCTCACCGATGGCCAGCACCACGGCGCGCCGCGCGTCGAAGGCCTCCACGTCCCGGAACTCCAGGCCGGCCGCCCCCGGCGGAGAGACGTTCCGCCAGCTCGATCCGCCGTCTGTGGTGCGCAGCACCGTGCCGCCGGTGCCCGCCAGCCAGGCAGTGCGCCGGTCGACGGCCGCGAGCCCCCGGAACCGGACCTGCGGGGTCCCGGTGTCCTTCACCGCCCAGTGCACTCCCCCGCCGTCCGGCCCGAGGGTCCGTGCCCCGGCCGCCGGGACGGTCAGCGCGGCCAGCGCCGCTCCGCACGCCACCCCCGCCGCCACCAGCCGGCCCGTCCGTCCCCTGCGTCGCGTGCTCCCCGAACGCCTCATGGCGGGCGAAGCTAGCCCACCGGACGGGCGCCGTCCAGGGGACCGGCTTCCCTCGTCCCGGGGCGAACGGCCCACATCCGGCCACGCATTCGCGCGGTGACCGAGGTCACTCGTGCTCCGTGTGCACGCATCAGCCGGATCGGACGTCTCTTCCAGTGCCAGGAGTCGCACACCCGGCCGTAGTCCAGCCGTCACGAGGGAGCAAGGCGTTGTCCACCGTCATCGAGCAGCCCGTAGAGGCCCGCCTCGTCGCCGCCGCACCGCGCATGCCGAGCATTCCCGCCACGCTGCGCTACGACCGCCGCGACCCGTTCGCCGTCGTCATGACCTTCCCGGCCCCGGCCACCCTGGAAGGCGTCGAGGTGGGCTGGACCTTCTCCCGCGAGCTGCTGATCTCCGGGATGCAGGGCCCCGAGGGCCAGGGGGACGTCCGGGTCCGCCCGTACGGATACGACCGCACGGTGCTGGAGTTCCACGCCCCCGAGGGCACCGCGATCGTGCACGTGCGCTCGGGCGAGATCCGCCGTTTCCTGGCGGCGGCCGACGAACTGGTGCCGGTCGGCCTCGAACACCTCCAGCTCGACCTGGACCACGACCTGGCCGAACTGATGCGGGACGCCTGCTGACCGGCACGCGCGCGTGAACGGCACGCCGGACCCAGCTCCCCGGACCGGCGGCAGCCCCTGAGGAATTGCGTTGACAGCCGCCGACGCCCCTCCTACCGTTTACCTCGGTCCTGTTGCCGTCGATTGGAGAAGGACGTTGCTCGTCTGAGGTCCTGAGGCACCGCGTCGCACCGGTGAGGTGTGCGCGGCGTACGACCTCGGCGTCCGAGCCGTCCTTGTGGCACAGGCCTTTTTTCATGGCCTCCTCGTGCCCAGACCCTTCGGTTTCCGCCTCGCGGTGTCTCGAGATGCGTCCACCCGACCGCACGCACTTCATCGCGAGGCCTCCATGTCATCTTCTCTCACCTGCACGTCCCTGACCTTCGCCTGGGCCGACGGCACCGCCGTCCTCGACGGCCTCGACGTCGCCTTCGGCCCCGGCCGGACCGGGCTCGTCGGCGCCAACGGATCCGGCAAGTCGACCCTGTTGAAGCTGCTGGCCGGGGAACTCACCCCGACCGACGGCAGCATCAGGGTGGCGGGCGAGGTCGGCCACCTCCCGCAGAACGTCACCCTCGACACCACGCTCCGCGTCGACCAGGTCCTCGGCATCGCCGCCCGGCGGGCCGCGCTGCACGCCATCGAGGCGGGCGACGTCGCCGAGGAGCACTTCGAGACGGTCGGCGACGACTGGGACGTCGAGGACCGCGCCCTGGTCACGCTCGGCGAACTCGGTCTCGGCCACATCGGCCTGGACCGCACCGTCGGCGAGATCTCCGGGGGCGAGTCGGTGCTGCTGCGGCTGGCCGCGCTGCTGCTGCGCCGCCCCGACGTCCTGCTGCTGGACGAACCCACCAACAACCTCGACCTGTACGCGCGCCGCCGGCTGTACCAGGCCGTCGCCGCGTGGCCCGGCGTCCTGGTCGTGGTCAGTCACGACCGGGAACTGCTCGACCTGGTCGACCAGATCGCGGAGCTGCGCTCCGGTGAGGTCACCTGGTACGGCGGGAACTTCTCGGCCTACGAGGAGGCCCTCGCCGTGGAGCAGGAGGCCGCCGAGCGGATGGTGCGCGTGGCCGAGGCGGATCTGCGCAAACAGAAACGCGAACTCGTCGAAGCGCACACGAAGTTGGCGAAACGCGTGCGGTACGCCGACAAGATGTACGAGAACAAGCGCGAGCCCAGGGCCGTGATGAAACTCAGGAAACGCTCGGCCCAGGTCTCGGCGGGCAAGCACCGCATCATGCACGAGGAGCGGCTCACGGAGGCCCGGGAGCGGCTGGACGAGGCCGTGGAGGCCGTACGGGACGACGACGAGATCCGCGTCGACCTGCCGTACACGGCCGTACCGCCGGGCCGGCAGGTGCTCACCCTTCAGAACCTGGAGCTGGCCCACGGGGCGCGCGTCAAGGGGACCGTCGATCTGCGCGGCCCGGAGCGGATCGCGCTCGTCGGCCGCAACGGCGCCGGGAAGACGACGCTGCTGCGGACCGTGGCCGGGGAGCTGGCACCGGTGGCGGGCGAGGCACGCGCGCACGTGCCGATGCGTTTCCTGCCCCAGCGGCTGGACGTGCTCGACGACGCATCGACGGTCGCCGAGAACGTGGCCCGGTTCGCGCCGGGCACGACCAACAACCGGGTCCGGGCGCGGCTGGCCCGCTTCCTGTTCCGGGGCGCGCGGGCCGACCAGCAGGCGGCCACCCTGTCGGGCGGCGAGCGGTTCCGGGCGACGCTGGCGGCGCTGATGCTCGCCGAACCGGCACCCCAGCTGCTCCTGCTCGACGAGCCGACCAACAACCTGGACATGGCGAGCGTGCGGCAGCTGACATCGGCCCTGGAGTCGTACGAGGGTGCCCTGCTCGTGGCCGGCCACGACATGCCGTTCCTCGCGTCGATCGGCATCACCCGCTGGCTGCTGATGGAGGAGGGAGAACTGAAGGAGATCACGCCCGAGGCCGTCGGGTACCCCGCCTGAGGGCGGGGCCCGGCGCCCGGTCCGGCAGGCCCCGACGTCTCAGGAGGGGCACAGCCTGACAACGGGGGTTTTGCCCTGGCGGGAGGGGACTGCATGATGCTGAAACCGGTGCCGCGATCGGCGCCGGAATCCGCACCACCGATTGAAAGGCCCCTCGTGCCCAGCAAGAAGGCCCTCGTCCGCCGCCCCGGTCCCCGCCTCGCCGAAGGCCTGGTGACGCATATCGAGCGGGAGAAGGTCGACCTGGGGCTCGCCCTCGAACAGTGGGACGCCTACGTCGAGGCGCTGCGCACGCACGGCTGGGAGACGGTCGAGGTCGACCCGGAGGACGACTGCCCGGACTCGGTGTTCGTCGAGGACACCGTCGTCATGTACAAGAACGTGGCGTTGATCACCCGGCCCGGCGCCGAGTCCCGGCGCATCGAGACCGTCGGCGTCGAGGAGGCGGTGGCCCGGCTCGGCTGCTCGGTGAACTGGATATGGGAGCCGGGCACGCTGGACGGCGGTGACGTCCTCAAGGTCGGCGACACCGTCTACGTCGGCCGGGGCGGGCGCACCAACGCGGCCGGGGTGCAGCAACTGCGGGCCGCCTTCGAACCGCTGGGCGCGCGCGTGGTGGCCGTCCCCGTGAGCCGGGTGCTGCACCTGAAGTCGGCAGTGACCGCGCTGCCCGACGGCACGGTGATCGGGCACATCCCGAAGCTGGACCGGCCCTCGCTGTTCCCGGGGTTCCTGTCGGTGCCGGAGGAGTCCGGCTCGCACGTGGTGCTGCTCGGCGGCCACACGCTGCTCATGGCGGCGAGCGCCCCGAAGACGGCGGAGCTGCTGACCGATCTCGGCCACGAGGTCGTCACGGTGGACATCAGCGAGTTCGAGAAGCTGGAAGGCTGTGTGACCTGTCTCTCGGTGCGCCTGCGGGAGTTGTACGCCTGACCGGGTGCGCCTCGCCACTCGAACGGCCCCGGGACCTGCCCCTCCCAGGGCTGTTCCGCATACCGGCACGGCCCGTCCGCGGTGTGTCGAATACCCGTGCCAGGGGTGCTGATCAGCGATCTTTACAGCGAACTTAACCTACGGCTTCGTAACCTACGGCTTCGTAGCCTACGATCTCGTAGGTTTCCGGCCCCGCTCGCCGGACCGTCCCCCGTACCCGCTCTCGCTCGGCGCCCCCCTGGAGTTCCCGTGACGATCACCTCCCCTCACCTCGGCAGCCCGTCCGCCTGGACCGACGCGCGGCTGCTGTACGCGCTGGAGGAAGTGGTCGAACAGGAACTGAACCGGCATCTGAAGGTCGCCAAGGACTGGATGCCGCACGAGTACGTGCCGTGGAGCGACGGCCGTAACTTCCCGGGCCTGTTCGAGGACGGCGAGGCCTGGGACAAGGAGCAGTCCAAGGTGACCGAGATCGGGCGGACCGCGCTCGTGGTCAACCTGCTCACCGAGGACAACCTGCCGAGCTACCACCACGAGATCGCCACGCTCTTCGGCCGCGACGGCGCGTGGGGCACCTGGGTGCACCGCTGGACGGCCGAGGAGGGCCGGCACGGCATCGTGATGCGCGACTATCTGCTCGCCTCGCGCGCGGTGGACCCGGACAAGCTGGAGCAGTTCCGCATGTCGCACATGAGCGAGGGCTTCGAGTCCGACAACGGGCACTCGATGCTGCACTCGATCGCCTACGTCGCCTTCCAGGAGCTGGCCACCCGGATCTCGCACCGCAACACCGGCCACCAGTCCGGCGACCCGGTCTGCGACCGCATGCTGGCCCGCATCGCGACCGACGAGAACCTGCACATGGTCTTCTACCGAAACCTGCTGAAGTCGGCCTTCGAGCTGGCGCCCGACCTGACCATGCAGGCGGTCCGGGACGTCGTCGTCGACTTCCGCATGCCCGGCCACGGCATCCCCGGCTTCGAGCGGGCCGCCGCGCAGATGGCCATCGGCGAGGTCTACAACCTGCGCATCCACCACGACGACGTGCTCCAGCCGGTGCTGCGCTTCCTGAAGGTCCTGGAGATCGACGGCCTCGGTCCCGAGGGCCGCCAGGCGCAGGAGGAACTGGGCCTGTTCTTGGGCGGCCTGAACGCCGAGGCCACGAAGTTCGACGAGAAGCTGGCCGCGCGCAAGGCCCGGATGGCGGCGCGCGCGGCGCGCTGACGACTGCCGTACGCGACGGCCGTCGGCCACGGAGCCCGGCGGCCCGCCCGGTCTCAGCCGGAGGTACGGCGCAGGGCGAGGCGCTCCTTCTCGGAGAGCCCGCCCCAGACGCCGAAACGCTCGTCGTGGGCCAGGGCGTAGTCCAGACAGGCCGGACGCAGCTCGCACATGGCGCAGATGCGCTTCGCCTCGCGCACCGAGCTGCCGGGCTCGGGGAAGAAGAAGTCCGGCCCGGTCTGGGCGCACAGGGCCTGCGCCTGCCACGTCTCGTCGGCCGGGGTCATCGTGTCGAAGTGCATGCCCAGGATCGTGCCGGGCGGCGAAAAACGTTCGATCAACGCCCGCTCAACGGGGCCGTCAAGGCCTCCGGCCGCCCCGATCATGCGCCCCCGGTCCCGGCACATGCACGGCGGCGCGCGGGGCGTGTCGCAATGCCCTGGGAACGCGCCCGGTCACCCAGGGTGGTCATGGGGCCGCCCGGTCGCGCGGAACCGCTGCGGCGGTGCTCCGGCGGCGCGTGTCAGTGGCGGGTGCCAGACTCGGCAGTGCAGAGGACGGGACCCTTCCGAGGAGGGCGAAGATGCTCACCACCCGTTTCGCCGACGGCGCCCCGAACTGGACCGATGTCAGCAGTCCCGACATCGACGGTGCCCGCGCCTTCTACGGCGGCCTCTTCGGCTGGCAGTACCGGTCGGCGGGACCGGACGCCGGCGGCTACGGCTTCTTCCAGCTGGCCGGCCGGACCGTGGCGGGCCTCGGGCCGAACGACCCGCAACAGAGCCCGCCCGCCTGGACCGTGTACTTCCGGAGCGCGGACGCCGGGGCCACCGCCGAGGCGGCCGGGCTGGCGCACGGCCGGGTGCTGGCCCCGCCCATGGACGTCATGGGCCAGGGGCACCTGGCGATCCTGGGCGACACGGCGGGCGTGCCGTTCGGGATCTGGCAGCCCGGACGGACCGAGGGCTTCGAGGTGGCGAGTGAGCCCGGGGCGCTGTGCTGGGTCGAGCTGTACACACCGGACGTCGCGGCGGGCGCCGCCTTCTACCACCGGGTGCTCGGCCTGGAGACCTCCTCGGTGTCGCTGCCGGACGGGACGTACACGTGCCTCAGCCCGGCCGGTGCCGGCGAGGACGCGATGTTCGGCGGGATCATGTCGCCGGCCGACAGCGGCGCGGCGGACGGCGGTCCGTACTGGCTGCCGTACTTCGAGGTCGAGGACGCGGACGCCACGGTCGGCAGGGCCGAGCGGCTCGGCGGGGCGACACGCATGCCGCCGACGACCCTGGCGGGTGTCGGCCGCGTGGCCCGGCTCACCGATCCGTACGGCGCCCGCTTCGCGGTGATACGGAGCGCGTCGCAGCAGGGCTGAGCCCCGACCGACACCGAGGCCCCGGCGCGCGGCCGTGCCTGACCGTGGCTATGCGGAGGCCCGGCGGATCAGGGTCGTCGGGAGGATCACGCCGCCGTCGGGCGGCGTGTCCGCCCGCAGCGCGGCGCGGTCGCGACCGCCGGCCGGGCCGCGCAGCAGCAGACGGGCCATCAGGCGGCCCATCTCCTCGATGTCCTGACGGACCGTGGTCAGCGGCGGCTCGGTCTGCTCGGTGACGGGCAGCATGTCGTCGAAGCCGATCACGGCCACGTCCTCGGGAACGCGCCGGCCGCTCGCGCGCAGCACCCGCAGGGCGCCGAGCGCGGTGAGGTCGTTGGCGGCGAACACGGCGTCCACGTCCGGGCACCGGTCGAGCAGTTCACGCATCGCGCGTTCCCCGCCGGCCGGGGTGAAGTCGCTCTCCACGACCAGCCGGGCATCGGCCCCGCCCGGCACGTCGGCCATGACCTCCCGGTATCCGTCGAGCCGGTCCACGGCCGAGGTCTGGTCCAGCGCACCGGTGAGGTGCGCGATGCGCCGGCGGCCGAGGCCCACGAGATGGCGTACGGCGGCGCGGGCCCCGCCCCGGTTGTCGCAGTCGACGTAGACGACGCCCGCGCTCCGGCCTGCCCGGGGGTCGTCGCCCCAGTGGGGCCGCCCGCCGAACACGGTGGGCACACCGGCGTCGTGGATGAGTCCGGGCAGCGGGTCGTCGAGGTGCAGCGAGAAGACGAGCGCGCCGTCGACGTGTCCGCCGGCGAGATAGCGGGCCACGCGCGCGTGGTCGGCACGGCCCTCGGTGAGCAGCAGCACCAACTGGTTGTCGTGGGCGGTCAGTTCCTTGCTGATGCCGCGCAGCTGGAGGGCGAAGAAGGGGTCGGCGAAGACCCGGGCCTCGGGCTCGGCGATGACGACGGCGACAGCGTCGTGCCGCCGGGTGACGAGGCTGCGGGCCGCCCGGTTGGGGACGTAGCCCAGCTCCGCCACGGCCTGCCGGACCCGCTCGGCGAGCGGCGCGCGCACCCCGTCGCCGCCGTTGACCACCCGCGACACGGTGGCTCGGGACACACCGGCCAGCGCGGCCACGGCCTCCAGCGTGGGGCGCGACACTGCCTCGGTCACTTCAGGACTCCTCATCGGGGGCTGCCGGTCAGGATAACCGCGAGCGGGCACCGCCGGCGGTGCCGTGGCAACGCCCCGGCCAGGACGGATCGCCCGGCACCGGCCGGCTCTTTCCGATCCGGGGCCTGCCGGGCCGAGGGCTCAGCCCAGCAGGTCGATCGTCGATCCCACGCCCCGGCGTTCCGCCTCCCGCCAGGCGAGCCAGGAGAGGGCGAGATCCTGCCAGGGCAGCCCGACCGGGGCGTACACCGTGCGCTGCCCGGCCGAGGTGCGCCCGGGGTGGGTGCCGCTCAGGACGTCGGTGAGGGTGGTGTCGGCGGTGCTCCGGGCGAGCGCCGCGTCGGTCAACACGCCCATGGTGGAGGCGAGTTCGCCGTCGTCGACGACGAGCAGCGCGGCGTCGAGCAGATCGGGGGCGAGCTCCCGCTTGCCGGGCTCGTCGGTGCCGAGGCTGGTGAAGTGCTGTCCGGGACGGGTGTGGGCGAGGGTGAGCAGCGGTGTCCGGGACCAGGTCGCGAGCAGGACGACGTCGGCCGCCTCGGCCACCGCGCCGGCGGAGGCCAGCACCCGGCCGCCGTGCCGGTCGGCGAACGCGGCGGCGCGCCCGGCGTCCGTGTCGTGGACGACGAGTCGCCGGGGCCGCTGCTCGCCCGTCAGACCGCGGAGCGTCAACTCGGCCTGGGCGCCCGCTCCGATCACGCCGAGGACGTCGTACCCGGCCGGGGCCAGCAGCGCGGTGCCGAGGGCGGCGGCCAGCCCGGTCCGCCAGGCCGTGACGGTCGCCGAGTCGAGCAGCGCGAGCAGCTCCCCGTCCGCCCCGCTGTGCAGGCAGACCACCCCGCGCAGGGCGGGCCGGGCCGCGGGGAACTTGGCGTTCACCTTCACCGTGTACGCGTCGATGCCGGGCAGCAGGCCGGGGACGAGCGCGGTGGCGGTGCCGGGGAACGGCAGGTCGGTGCGGACACGTCGGCCGGGTACGGCCACGGTGCCGGCCTCGCAAAAGCCGTCACGCAGGGCCGCGAGAGCGGCCTGCGGCGCCAGCACGCTCTGCAGGTCGCTCCGGGTCAGGACACGGGTCATCCCGCCATGATCGCCCGGCCGGGCGGCCGTTGTCAGTGGCGTGGTGCATGCTGTGATCAGTGGCGGAGCGGTGCTGGCCCGGCACTCTCCTCATGACGCCCCCTCACGACGTCCCCTCCCGCCGGGCCCGGCTCGGCTGGACCCGTTTCGGTTCGCCCGGCATCTTCGGGTATTCCGGCGGGTACGGCAGATCGCCCAGGCCGTGGTCGTGTTCGTCCCGGCGGGCGAGTTCCAGGAGGGCGTCCAGGGAGTAGGCGTGCTCGTCCATGTCGGCGTGCACGTCGCCGAGTTCGGCGAAGCGGGCCGGCATGGTGGCGAGGTCGAAGTCGCGCGGGTGGACCGCGTCGGCCTCCGCCCAGCGCAGCGGTGCCGAGACGGGTGCGTTCGGGCGGGGCCGTAGCGAGTAGGCGGAGGCGATGGTGCGGTCGCGGGCGGTCTGGTTGTAGTCCAGGAAGATACGGCGGCCCCGTTCCTCCTTCCACCACTTGATCGTCACCTGGTCCGGCATCCGGCCTTCCATCTCCCGGCCGACCGCGATCGCGGCACGACGCACCTGGGTGAAGGTCCAGCGCGGTTCGATCGGGACGAAGACGTGCAGGCCGCGCCCGCCGGAGGTTTTCGGCCAGCCGCACAGCCCGCCGAACTCCGCCAGCACGGCCCGCAGTTCGTGGGCGGCGCGGACGGCGTCGGCGAAGTCGGTGCCGGGCTGCGGGTCGAGGTCGATGCGCAGTTCGTCGGGGTGGTCGACGTGGCTGCGGCGCACCGGCCATGGATGGAAGGTGAGCGTGCCGTACTGGGCGGCCCACACCACGGCGGCCTCCTCGGTGGGGCACATCTCGTCGGCGCTGCGGCCGCTGGGGAAGGTGATGTGGGCGGTCGGGATCCAGTCGGGCATGCCCTTGGGTGCGCGCTTCTGGTAGAACCACTCGCCTTCGACGCCGTCCGGGTAGCGCTGGAGGGTGGTGGGGCGGTCGCGCAGGGCGCGCAGGATGCCGGGGCCGACGCAGGCGTAGTACCGCGCCACGTCCAGCTTGGTGAAACCGCGCTCGGGGAAGAAGACCTTGTCCGGGCTGGACAGCCGTACGGTCCGGCCGGCCACCTCCAGTTCCACCGCATCGCCCATGCGGCCACGGTAGGCGCACCCCGTGCGCCTCGCATACCGGGATATCTGATGAAGGAGCAGGTGACAGCGGGCGATCGAGGTCGTATGCGAGCAGAATCGGATGCATGGACCTGCCGGTGATGCCGCCCCTGAAACCCATGCTCGCCAGGTCGGTGGCGACGATCCCGCCGGGTATGCACTACGAGGCGAAGTGGGACGGGTTCCGGGCCGTCGTGTTCCGTGACGGGAGCGAGATCGAGCTGGGCAGCCGTACCGGAAAGCCGTTGACCAGGTATTTTCCCGAGCTCGTGGCGGCGTTGCGGGAGCGGGTGCCGAAGCGGTGCGTGCTCGACGGGGAGATCGTGATCGCGCGGAACGGCCGGCTGGACTTCGACGCGCTGACCGAGCGGATCCACCCGGCGGACTCCCGGGTGCGGATGCTGGCCGAGAAGACCCCGGCGTCCTTCGTCGCCTTCGACCTGCTCGCGCTGGACAGCGAGTCGCTGCTCGACGTGCCGCTGACCGACCGCCGCGCCCTGCTGGACCGGGCGCTCGCGGCGTCGACCCCGCCGGTGCATCTGGCGCCCGCGACGACGGACCTCCAGGTGGCCGAGCGGTGGTTCGAGCAGTACGAGGGGGCCGGCCTGGACGGTGTCGTCGCCAAGCCGCTCACGCTGCGCTATCTCCCGGACGAGCGGGCCATGTTCAAGATCAAGCACGAGCGGACGGCCGACGTCGTCGTGGCCGGGTACCGCTTCCACAAGAGCGGGCCGGTGGTCGGCTCGCTGCTGCTCGGGCTGTACGACGAGCACGGCAGGCTCCAGCACGTGGGGGTCTCGGCCGCCTTCGCCATGAAGAAGCGGGCCGAACTGATCGAGGAACTGGAGCCGTTGCGCATGGACGACGTGACCGGGCACCCGTGGGCCGCCTGGTCGGACGAGTCCGCGCACGAGACGGCCCGGCTGCCGGGGGCGCCGAGCCGCTGGTCCGGCAAGAAGGACCTGTCCTGGGTGCCGCTGCGCCCGGAGCGGGTCGCCGAGGTGGCCTACGACCACATGGAGAACGGCCGGCGATTCCGGCACACGGCCCGCTTCCGCCGCTGGCGCCCGGACCGCACCCCGGAGAGCTGCACGTACGGCCAGCTGGCGGAGCCGGTGCGGTACGACCTGGCGGAGATCCTGGGCTGACGGCCCGGCCGGAGGGCGGGGAGCATCTCCCGGGGCGCCACGACACACCGTCCGGTGACCGAGGCACCTTCGTGGCCGACCTGCCGTGCCATGCGCGCCGCGGCACCGTCGCAGCCTCGCGCGTTCCCCGACGGAGCCGCACCGTCGGAGCCCACCCCCGCCCGGGTCACGCCCTGCGCCCAATCGGCCCACCGACCGGGCACGACCGTACGCGACCGGGTACCTCCACCGTCAACCTGATGAGCACACGATCGGACCATGTGGACGGGATGGCAACGGTGGGCCTGAGATGCGGAGCGCGCTCGCGGCGCGCGGTACTGGTGGCGGCCGGGCTGGCCGTCGCCCTGACGTCCTCCCTCACCGCGGGCTGCGCCCACGGCGGCCGGGACGACGACCGCGCGCCGCAGCACACGTCGGCGGTACCCGCACCACCCGCCGCACTGTCACGAGGAGCGACCTCCCCGGACGTGCCGGCCGGGACACCCCTCGCCGTGAAGATCGACAACGCGCCCGCGGCACGCCCGCAGACCGGGCTGGACGAGGCGGACGTGGTGTACGCGGAGCAGGTGGAGGGCGGGCTGAGCCGGCTGATGGCGGTGTACGCGAGCCGGCTGCCGCGTGCCGTCGGACCGGTGCGCAGCGCCCGTGAGTCCGATCTCGAACTGCTGCGCCAGTTCGGCCGGCCGACGCTCGCCTTCTCCGGCGCCCAGCACAGACTGCTGCCGCTGATCGGCCGCGCCCCGCTGCGGGCGCAGCCGCCCGACCGCGCCCCCGGCGCCTACTACCGGGGCCCCGGCAGGCGCGCGCCGCACAACCTCTACCTCCGTCCGGACCGGCTGCTGCCGGCCGCTCCGGGCACGGCGGCCCTGGGGACGGGCTTCCGGTACGGCCCGGCTCCGGCGGCCGGCGGAATCCCCACCACCTCGCGCACCGTCCGCTACCCGGCCGCCCGCTTCACCTTCACCTGGTCCGCCGCGCGCGGCCGCTGGCTGGTCGCGATGGACGGCAGGACGACGGTGACGACCGCCGGCACCGCGGTGGCGCCGGCCACGGTCGTCGTGCAGTACGTGAGGATCCGCACCTCGGACTACCACGACAAGCTCGGCAACCACACGCCGTACACGCAGACGGTCGGCTCGGGCAGGGCGGAGGTGCTGCGCGACGGACGGTCCTTCCCCGCCTCCTGGTCGCGGCCGGCCGCGACGGGCGGTACCGCGTTCACGGCGGCGGACGGCGGGCCGCTGACGTTCGCCGCCGGCCAGGTGTGGGTGGTGTTCGCCCCCGCGCCGTGAGTCGCCCTGTCCCTTTGTGCAGCGGTACACCTCCGTGCGGCGCCGTACACCGCCGTGAAGGCCGGTGAAGGCGCGGTCAGCCCTGCGCCGGCGCCGGCTCGGCGGGATGGCGCAGGTCCTCCGCCGCGTCGGCCACCCTGCGGAGCAGATCGAAGAACACCGTCTGCTCCTCGGCCGACAGGGGCGCGAGGAAGACCTGGTTCATCCGCGCGGTGCGCACGGTGAGCTTGCGGTGGGTGCGCAGCCCGTCGTCGGTGAGGCCGAGCAGGAAGCGCCGGCCGTCCTGCGGGTCGCGCGCCTTGGTGAGCAGTCTCCGGCGGGTGAGCCGGCTGATGACCTCGGCGATGGTCGAGCGGTCCAGCCCGACCCGCTCCCCCACGGTCCGCTGGTCGAGTCCGGGCTCGGCGACGAGCGCGTTCATGACGGCGAACTGGGGCGAGGTGATCTCCTCCGAGACCATCGTGTTCCACAGCAGATAGTGCGCCTGCTGGAGTCGCCGGGCCAGATGCCCGGGATGGGTGGTGAGATCCACCGCGGCCATGCGCGCTCCCCCTGATCAATTAGTTGGTGTACTGAACGATAACCGGCGACGAGTCGATCTGTCGCCCAGCTGGAGCCCATAGCTATGGGGGACTTGACGGCCTTCTTGCCTGGTGACAGCGTGAGGGGCACCTCGCTGAAATAGTCAGTGCTCTGATTAATTGACGAGATGGGGCTTCACGGATGGACAAGGTGGTCGCCACGGCCGGGGAGGCCGTGGCCGATGTGCCGGACGGCGCGTCCCTCGCGGTCGGCGGATTCGGGCTGAGCGGTGTGCCGAACGTGCTGATCCAGGCGCTCCACGAGCGCGGGGCCGGCGCGCTGAGCGTGGTGTCGAACAACTGCGGGGCGATGGAGACCGGGCTGGCGGTGCTGCTGGCCGCGGGCCGGATCGCCCGGGTGACCGGCTCGTACATCGGCGGCAACAAGGAGTTCGCCCGGCAGTACCTCGGCGGCGAACTGGAGGTGGAGCTCATCCCGCAGGGCACGCTCGCCGAGCGGCTGCGCGCGGGCGGCGCCGGGATTCCCGCCTTCTACACCCCCGCCGGGGTCGGCACGCAGGTCGCCGAGGGCGGTCTGCCCTGGCGTTACGACGGCGCGGGCGGCGTCGCGCTGGCCTCGCCGCCGAAGGAGGTGCGGGAGTTCGACGGCACCGAGTACGTGCTGGAGCGTGCCATCCGTACCGACTTCGCGCTGGTGCGGGCCGCGCGGGGCGACCGGCACGGGAACCTTGTGTTCCACAAGTCCGCCCGGAACTTCAATCCCCTTGCCGCCATGGCCGGCCGGGTCACGATCGCCGAGGTCGAGGAACTGGTCGAGCCCGGCAGGATCGACCCGGACGCGGTCCATGTGCCGGGCGTGTTCGTCCAGCGGGTGCTGGCGCTGACCCCTGAACAGGCGGCGGACAAGAAGATCGAGCAGCGGACGGTGAGCGGCTGATGGCCTGGACACGCGAGGAGATGGCCGCGCGGGCCGCACGGGAGCTGCGCGACGGGCAGTACGTCAATCTCGGCATCGGCCTGCCGACGCTGATCCCGAACCATCTGCCGCCGGGGGTCGAGGTGGTGCTGGAGTCGGAGAACGGGATCCTCGGCACCGGGCCGTACCCGACGGACGACCAGGTGGACCCGGATCTGATCAACGCGGGCAAGGAGACGGTGACGGTCCTGCCGGGGGCGTCCTTCTTCGACTCGGCGCTGTCCTTCGCGATGATCCGCGGCGGGCACATCGACGTGGCCGTACTCGGCGCGATGCAGGTGTCCGCCGGCGGCGACCTGGCCAACTGGGCCGTACCGGGCAAGCTGGTCACCGGGATCGGCGGCGCGATGGACCTGGTGCACGGCGCCCGGCAGGTGATCGTGGTGATGACGCACACCGCGAAGGACGGCTCGCCGAAGATCCTCAAGGAGTGCACGCTGCCGCTCACGGGGAAGGCGTGCGTGAACCGGGTCATCACGGATCTGGCGGTCCTCGACGTCACCGGGGACGGACTCGTCCTGGCGGAGACCGCCCCCGGCATCACGGTGGACGAGGTGGCCGCCCGGACCGACGCCGAACTGACCGTCGCGGAGAACCTGCGGTGAACGCGGTCGGCACACCCACCACCGCCCACGTCGCCGACACCACCCACACCCCGACCGGCCGCCACGACGCCACCCTCACCTCCGCACACCCCGACAACCCCACCACCCACACGACCCACACCCCCCTCGACCACACCCCACAACCGGACCCCGCCCGGATCGAAGACACCCGCCTCAGCAACACCGACACCGACACCGACAGCGCCGGCAAGGAGAACCTGCCGTGAACGCGGTCGGCACACCCACCACCGCCCACGTCGCCGACACCACCCACACCCCGACCGGCCGCCACGACGCCACCCTCACCTCCGCACACCCCGACAACCCCACCACCCACACGACCCACACCCCCCTCGACCACACCCCACAACCGGACCCCGCCCGGATCGAAGACACCCGCCTCAGCAACACCGACACCGACAGCGCCGGCAAGGAGAACCACGACGTGGCCCGGACGGCCGCCCTCCTCGCCGGTCTGCCGGCTTCCGTACCGGGCGTGACCGTCGACCGGCTGTGCGCCTCCGGCCTGAAGGCGGTGATCCAGGCGGCCCGCGGCAGCGCCGCCGGTGACGCGCACAACGCGCTCGCGGGCGGCGTCGAGTCCATGCCCCGCGCCCCCTCCGTCCTGCCCAAGTCCGTCCGGCCCTTCCCCGCCGGACACGCGGAGCTGCGCTCCACGACGCTCGGCCGGCGCAGGGTCCACCCGAGGACAAACCCTCCGGTGGACCGTCCCGCTCGGCGCAAGCGCCCAACTCATCGCCGACAAGCACACGATCTCGCGCGAGCCGCAGGACGAGTTCGCCCTCGCCTCCCGCCGCACGGCGGCCGCGGCGCACGGGCGGCCCGGTCGCCTTCAGCGCCGGCGACTGCCACCGCGCACGCTCCATGACAGGCAGGACATCTGGCGATCCGTCAGCTCTGGCACTGAAGGAAGCATCAGGTATTCCCATGGCTCTCACCCAGCAGGACATCGACCTCGAGATCGCCGCCGGGCGCGCCGCGTACGACAAGCGTGTCGCCGACGGCGCTCCCGTCGAGCACCACCCGCGCCGGGACTACGCCCCGTACCGCTCCTCCGTCCTCCGCCACCCACGGCAGCCGCTGGTCGCCATCGACACCGGCACGGACCCGGAACTGGTGGAGCTGCACTCCCCCGCCTTCGGCGAGCGCGACCTCACCGGCATCGACAACGACCTCACCCGGCAGCACACCGGGGAGCCGATCGGGGAGCGGATCACCGTCTCCGGGCGGCTGCTGGACCGCGACGGCCGCCCGGTGCGCCGGCAGCTGGTCGAGATCTGGCAGGCCAACTCGGCCGGGCGGTACGCCCATCAGCGCGAACAGCACGACGCGCCGCTCGACCCGAACTTCACCGGCGTCGGCCGCACCCTCACCGACGCCGAGGGCCGCTACCGCTTCACCACCGTCCAGCCCGGCCCCTACCCCTGGCGCAACCACGTGAACGCCTGGCGCCCGGCCCACATCCACTTCTCGGTGTTCGGCACGGCGTTCACCCAGCGGCTGGTGACCCAGATGTACTTCCCGAACGACCCGCTCCTCCCGTACGACCCGATCCTCCAGTCCGTGACGGACGACGCGGCCCGGCAGCGGCTGGTCGCCACCTACGACCACAGCCTGTCGGTGCCGGAGTTCTCCCTCGGCTACCACTGGGACATCGTGCTGGACGGCCCGGCCGCCACCTGGATCGAAGAAGGACGCTGACCGCCGTGACGAAGACCGACACGAGCGACCCGGAGCAGGCGCCGCCCACCCCGTCCCACACGGTCGGCCCCTTCTACGGCTACGCGCTGCCCTTCCGCGGCGGCGAGGACATCGCGCCCCTCGGCCACCCGGACACCGTCACCGTCCACGGGTACGTCCTCGACGGCGCGGGCGAGCCGCTGCCGGACGCCCTCGTGGAGGTCTGGGGTCCGCGGCCCGACGGCACGGTCCCCAAGGTCGACGGCTCCCTGCGGCGCGACCCGGCCACCGGCGGCCATCTCGGCCGCAACGGCGTGGAGTTCACCGGCTGGGGCCGGATCCAGACGGACGCCGACGGCCACTGGTACGCCCGTACGCTCCGCCCCGGCGCGCGCGGCGACAGCGCCCCGTACCTCAGCCTGTGCGTCTTCGCGCGCGGCCTGCTGGTACACCTGTTCACCCGGATCTACCTGCCCGGCGACGAGGCCGCACTGGCCGCCGACCCGCTGCTCACCCGGGTGGGCGACCGGCGCGGCACGCTGATCGCCGGGGACGAGGGCGCGGGCCTCTGCCGTTTCGACATCCGCCTTCAGGGCGAGGGCGAGACGGTCTTCCTGGAGTACCGGTGACAGCCGAGCCGACGGCGGCCGCGCCGCACGACGGTGACACCGGCCTGCTCGGACCCGGGTGGGCCGGTTCCGCGGCGGCGGACGCCACGAGCGACTCCGCGTTCCTGCGTGCCCTCCTCGACGCCGAGGCCGCCCTCACCCGTGCGCAGGCGGCCCTCGGCCTCGCGCCCGCCGCGGCCGCCGACGCGGTGACCGGGGCGGCCGACCCCGCCCGCTTCGACGTCCGCTCCCTCGCCGGACGCGCCCGGGCCGGCGGCAACCCGGTGATCCCGCTCGTGGCCGACCTGACCGCCGCGGTGGGCGAGCCGTACGCCCCGTACGTCCACCGGGGCGCCACCAGCCAGGACATCCTGGACACGGCCGCCATGCTGGTCGCCGCGCGCACCCTGGACCTGATCCTCGACGACCTCGCCCGCACCGGGCGCGCGCTCGCACGGCTCGCCGCCGGCCACCGCGACACATTGATGGCGGCGCGCACCCTCACCCAGCACGCGGTACCCACGACCTTCGGGCTGAAGGCCGCCGGCTGGCGCTCGCTGACCCTGGACGCCCGCGACCGCATCGCACGGGTACGGCGGACACTGCCCGCCCAACTGGGCGGCGCCGCCGGAACGCTGGCCGCCTTCGAGGCGTACGGCGCCCCGGACGCGACCGCGCTGACCGATGCGTACGCCGGCGAACTGGGCCTGGCCGCACCGCCGTTGCCCTGGCACACGCTGCGCACGCCCGTCGCCGACCTGGCCGGTGCGACGGCCTTCACCGCCGGCGCCCTGGGCAAGCTGGGCGAGGACGTGCTGACCCTGTCGCGAACGGAGATCGGCGAGGTCGCCGAGGGCAGCGCCGGCGGATCGTCCGCCATGCCGCACAAGGCCAACCCCGTGCGCGCCACCCTCCTCGCGGCCGCCGCCCGCCGCGCGCCGCAGCTCGCGGCCACCCTGTACGGCTCGCTCGCCGCCGGGGACGAACGGCCGGCCGGGGCCTGGCACGCCGAGTGGGAACCGCTGCGCGACCTGCTCCGGCTGACCGGCGGCGCAGCCCGGGACGCGGCCGAACTCGGCGAGGGCCTGCACGTGGACGCCGCCGCCATGCGCCGGAACCTGGACCTCGACCACGGCCTGATCGTCTCCGAGCGACTGTCCGCCGTCCTGGCGCCCTGCCTCGGCCGCGCCCGGGCGAAGGAACTGCTCACCACACTCGCCCGCCGCACCCACACCGAACAACGGCCGCTCCGCGAACTCCTCGCCGAGGAGCCGGAACTGAAGGACCTCGACCTTGCCGACCTGAGCGACCCCGCCCATTACACCGGCTTCGCCGGCTCCCTCACCGACCGTGCTCTGGAGCGCCCTTGACGACACGACTCCTCAACCACCGTGCGGAAGGCCCTGCTTCCGCTCCCCCGCTGCTGCTCGGACCGTCGCTGGGCACCTCGTACGCCGTCTGGGACGCGGTCGCGCCCGAACTGTCCGTCACCCACCGGGTGGTGCGCTGGGACCTGCCCGGGCACGGTGGCTCGGCCGCGGACCTGATCGGGCCCGGCGCGACCGTCGCCGACCTCGCCACACTGGTGCTGGACCTCGCCGACGCGCTGGGCGTCGACCGGTTCGCGTACGCGGGGGTCTCCCTGGGCGGCGCCGTCGGCCTGCACCTGGCCGTGCACCACCCCGACCGGCTGACCTCGCTCGCCGTCCTGTGCTCCTCCGCCCACTTCGGCGGCGGCGCGGCCTGGTCGGAGCGGGCCGAGCGGGTGCGGCGCGAGGGACTGGAGTGGCTGGCGCAGAGCGCCGACGCGCGCTGGTTCACGCCCGGGTTCACCGTGCCGCGGCTGGTGCGGGACCACCGGGAGGCCGACCCGCGGGCGTACGCCGCCTGCTGCGACGCGCTCGCGGCGTTCGATCTGCGCGACCGGCTCGGCGGGATCACCGTACCGACGCTGCTCGTGGCGGGCCGGGAGGATCCCGCGACGCCGCCCGCGCATCTGCGGGAGCTCGCCGACGCGGTGCCCGGCGCGGCGCTGGTCGAACTGCCCGGTGCCTCGCACCTCGCTCCCGCGCAGTGCCCCCAGGCCGTGTCGACGGCGCTGCGCACCCAGCTCGACGGACCGCCGGCGAGCGGGATGGCGGTGCGGCGTCAGGTGCTGGGCGACGCGCACGTGGACCGGGCGCAGGACCGGCAGACGCCGTTCACCGCCCGCTTCCAGGACTTCATCTCCCGCTACGCCTGGGGCGAGATCTGGACCGACTCCACGCTGTCCCGCCGCGAGCGCAGCATGATCACCCTGACTGCGCTCGTCGCGCACGGCCACTACGACGAGTTGGCGATGCACGTCCGCGCGGCACGGCTGGGCGGGCTGACACCCGAGGAGATCGGAGCGGTACTGCTCCAGACGGCCGTGTACTGCGGGGTGCCGGCCGCCAACTCCGCGTTCGCGACGGCCCAGCGGGTGCTCGCCGAACTCGCCGAGGAGGAGGAGGGGGCGGGCTGAGGTCGACGGTATGCGGTCGACGGTACACCGGTGACGGTATGCAATGAACACGATCGATCGTATGCAGCCACCCGCCGCACGGCATACGCCATGCCTCATACGACATACGACATACGACATATCGCCGACTGCATACAGTCTTCGCGCTACCGCCTCACGCCTACCGCAGCCCCCGCCCCGTCTCCAGTACCTCCCTCGCCTGGGCCACCAGGCCCTCCGCCCCGCAGGACCGGGCGAGGTCCAGGCCCCGGTTGAGTTCCGTGAGGGAGCGGGCGGCGATGCCGTACTCGACGCGGGCCGCCGCGTGTTCGTACTGGCAGGGGGAGGCCTCCAGGTAGGTGACGGCCTGGGCGGCGAGCTGCACCGCGCGGTTGCCGGTCTCCAGCGCGGCGGCGCAGCGCAGGGCCTCGCCGATCGCGGTGTCCGTGCCGAACCGCTCGGCCTGTCTGCGGGCGTCGGCCATCAGCTGGGCGGCGCGCGGCGGGTCCTGCACGGCGAGGGCCTTGGCGAGGTCGATCGACCAGGGCGCGAAGACCGGGTTGTGGCCGCCGCGCGAGGCGGCCGTCTTCTCCGCGGCCTCCAGCTCGTTGAGGCCGTCCTCGGTACGGCCGACGGCGAGCAGCAGCCGGCCGCGCACGCAGCGGATGTCGGGCAGCACGATCGTGGACGGGTACGGCGGGGCGAAGCCGTACTGGTCGGCGATCGACCAGGCCTCCTGGATCCGGCCGCGGGCCAGCAGGGTGTCGACCAGTCCGCAGGTGGCCGACCAGTACAACGGCAGTCCGCGGCCGACCCGTTCGGCGAGGACGAGTGCCTCGCGCAGGGTGGACTCGGCGTCGCGCAGGCGGCCTTGTCTGCGGTAGGCGAGGCCGAGGAAGGCGTTGGCGAGGGAGAGGTGGCCGCCGCGCCAGCCGGCACTGGTGTAGGCGCGCAGGGCCTCGGCGAACAGGCTCTCGGCGCGGTCGAGCCGGTCGGCGTAGGCGTACGCGCTGCCGAGCATCATCAGCAGCTCGATGCCCCACTCCTGGTCGGTCCAGCCGAGACCGGGCGCGAGTCGGCCGTTGACGAGGGCGCGGTCGCACAGCTCGACGATCTCCTCGGCGCTCTCGCCGTGTGTCATGGCGTCGAAGCCGCGCAGGATGAGCAGGGCGCGCTCGGCGTTGTCGCGGCCGGTGCAGGTGCTCGCGAGTTCGGTCAGGCGCCGGGAGCGGGCCGGGGAGACGGTCTCGCCGTGGATGCCCTCCCACATGAACTGCACGGCCGTGAGCCGCATCCGGGCGGGGCCCGGTTGGTGCCGGGCGGCCTCGGCCTCGACCGTGCGGACGGCCTCCTCCAGCTGGTCGTTGTGGAGCTGCGCCTGGGACAGGCGGACCACGGCGTCGACGCGCCGTTCGCCGTCGAGCCCGGGCATGCCGAGCGCGTACTGGAGGTGGTCGATGGTGACGGCGGGTGCGGTCAGCAGGGTGGCGCAGCCCAGTTCGTACAGGACGTGAGCGTGGACGTCGGGGTGCGGCGGTTCCTGCAGGGCTCGTTCGAGACAGCGGCGGGCGGCGTCGGGCGCGCCGACGGCGAGGTGTTCGCGGGCCGCCTCGCGCAGCTGGGCGACGAGTTCCTCGTCGTCGTCCGGGTGCACCTTGAGCAGGTGGCGGGCGGCTTCGGCGGCGCCGCGGCCGAGCTCGGTGATGATCTGGGCGGCGACGCCGTGCATGGCGGTGCACACGGCGGGCGGGATGGAGTTGTAGACGGCGGTGGCGATCAGCGGGTGGACGAACTCCAGCTCGCCCTCCTCCCGTTCGGCGCCGGCCGCCGGGGCGGGCGTGCTGAGGATGCGGGCGCTGCAGAGGAGTTCGGCGCAGTGCCGGGCGATGCTGTCGTCCATGGTGGCGAGGCGGGCGACCATGTCGACGGTGATGGAGGTGCCGAGGATGGCCGCGGCCCAGGCGAACCGGGTGGCCTCCAGGCCGAGACCCTTGAGGCGGTCGACGAGTCCGCCGCCGCGGGCGGAGCGGTTGAGGGCGCGCAGTTCGCCGGCGCGGGACTCGACCGGCTGGACTTCGCTGTCCTGCACCTTGGCGAGGAGTTCGACGGTGTCGTAGGGGTTGCCGGCGGTCACCGCCCACACCTCGCGGCAGAACGCGTCGTCGGCGTGCCGGCCGAGCGTGGCGCGGGTGAGTCCGGCGGTGGCGTCCGGGGTGAGGGCGCTGAGGTTGTTGACGGAGCGGTCCGCGGCGGCGGCCACGGCGTCGAGGTGGCGGGCGCTGTCGCCGCTGACCTCGCCGGGCCGGCGGGCGACCACGACGAGCACGGAGAGGTCGTCCAGGCGCTCGGCGAACGCGGCGAGCCAGCGCAGGGTCTCCTGGTCGGCCCAGTGGGCGTCGTCGATCAGCAGCACGAGGGGCCATTCGCGGCGGGCGAGCCGGCGGACCGCGGCGACGAGGCCGTCGCACACGTACTGCGGGTCGGCGCTGCCCTCCTGCGGTTCGGCTATGCCGAGGGCGGGGCCGGCGATGTCGTACCAGTCGCCGAGGTACTCGCGGGCCTCTTCCGGCAGTAAGGAGAGCAGGGCGGGCTGGAGGAGCTGCCGTACCACGTTGAACGGGACGGACTTCAGGGTCTCCGCGCCGCGCGCGGACCAGACGTCGCAGCCTCGGCGTTCGGCGATCCTGCGGGTCTCGGCCAGCAGCGCGGTCTTGCCGAGTCCCGCCACGCCGCGGAAGACCAGCAGGCTGCCCGCGGAGGACCGGTCGGCGCACAGGACGTCGAGTGCGTCCGCGACGGTGGCGATCTCCGCGTCCCGCTCCCACAGGGAAGCCGAGGCGGCCGTCGGGGGCCGTCCCTCCGTCATCCCGTTACCTCCCCAGGTCGCCCGAATGACGTACAGAGCACGAGCGTAGCCGTCCGTCGGGTCCCGTGGTGGGCGGTCCGGGCAGCTGTTGCCCCGCCGGGTGAAAGTGCGTGCGGGCAGGCGACGCGCGTCCGGCACGAACCGCCGGTCAGCAGCCGATGGGGCGTCAACCGGGCCGCCCGGGTGCCGGTGCCGGAGACGGCCCGCCGGATGCCGTTCACCGCGCGGGGACGGAGAAAAGAGGATGGGAGAAAGACGGGAGAATTCGGAGGCGAAATAATCCGGTCTGTTCCGTTCGCGACAGATCCTCTCATCACACTTTCACGGTCGCCTCATACGGTGGGGTCATGACGCAGGTGACTCCCCCCGGGTGGTACCCCGACCCCGGGCAGACGAACGACGGTCCGCCCACCGAGCGCTGGTGGGACGGCAAGGCCTGGACGGACCAGACCCGCCCCGCCGGGACGGCCGCCGCCTGGGGTCCCCCGACGCAGCCGCCGCCGGACACGGCCGCGCGGCCGGCGCCTCCGGCGTCCCCGGTGCCTGCCGCACCCGCCGCGTTCGGGACGGAGCCGGCGCTCCCCGCGCCCGCCGGATACGGCGGGCAGCCGGGGTACACGGGATATCCGGGACACCCCGCCGAGCCGCCCTCCGGATCCCGGCGCCGGCTGCGCAACGGCATCGCCGTGACGGCGGCGGCCGCGGTACTCGCGTGCATCGGGGTCGGCGTCTACGCCCTGACCAAGGACGACGGCAACGGCAGCGGCAGCGATCGCGCCGGCTCGCAGCAGGGCACCCCGGGCGGACAGGACGGCGGACGCAGCGGCGGCCAGGCCGACCCGTTCGGCGGCGGTTCGGGCGGCTCCGGGGGCTCGGGCGGATCCGGCGGGCCGGGAGAGCCGGGCGGCTCCGGCGGCTCAGGGAACTCCGGCGGTGGCGCGCCGTCGCCGGGGCGGTCCGCCGCGCCCAAGGTGCAGGGCGGCGGCACGGTGCCGGACGCCGTCAACGGGATCAGCCTGCCGGTACCGAAGGGCTGGACCGGGCAGTCGATCAGCGTCGGTGCGGAGGTCACCTCGAACGACTCCTACAAGTGCCCGGGCAACGCCACCCAGACCTGCACCGCGGGCGGCGCCTACACGAGTCCGGCGGTGGTGCTGGGCAACAAGGGCACGACGCCCGAGGCGGTCGCCAAGGCGGACATCGCGGCCAACGCCAAGGATTCCTACGGCGGTGACACCTACGGCAGCATCAGCTCGCACCAGGTGCTGGCCTCGCAGGCCGTGACGGTGGCCGGGCAGAAGGGCTACATGGTGCGCTGGAAGGCGGTCACCAGCAAGGGCTCCGACGGCTACGTCGAGTCGGTCGCCTTCCCCTCGCCCAACGACGCGCAGCAGATCGTGGTGGTCCGCTTCGGTGTCGACGTCGGCCAGCAGGTGTCCGTCATCGACGACATCGTGAAGGGGATCAGGGTCTCGTCCGGCAGCGGCGGCAGCGGCCAGGCCGTCTGAGCCGGAGCCCGGGGACACCGATGCGGATCGGCCGGGCGGGGTGCCTCTCCGCTCAAGAGGAACCCCACCCGGCCGGGGGTGCGCGCCGCCCCCGTCCCCACGGTGCGGCGCGAACAGGTCGCCGTTCAGTCATCCCGTGAACGGCGGCCTGGGTCTCAGGTCAGCCCGAGCGCGGGCAGCACGGTGGCGTCCACGAAACGGGCGAGATAGTCGGCGTCGGCGTACTGGCCGCTGAGCACGGGCCGCACCCGCAGCACGCCGAACATCATCGCTGGTACGTACTCCAGCGCCGGATGGTCGGCACGGACCTCGCCCCGGGCCACGCCCCGGGCGAGCATCTCCTGCAGAGCGGCGATCTCCGGGTAGACCAGCGCCTCGCGCAGCGCCTGGGCCAGTTCCTTGTCGGCCGTCCACGCGTGTCCCAGCGCCTGGAGCAGGCTGGTGTCCTTGCCGGACCAGTCCCCCGCGGCCCGCGCGGCCTGGCGCAGGTCCTCGGCGAGGGATCCGGTGTCGATGCCGGCGAACCGCACCCGGTGGCTGGCGCGCAGCGCGGCCGCGACGAACTGGGGCTTGGTCTTCCACTGCCGGTAGAGCGTGGACTTGCTGCACCGGGTGCTGGCGGCGACGCCCTCCATGGTGACTGCCTCGTACCCGCACGCGCGGATCTGGTCCAGCACGGCGTCGAAGAACTCCCGCTCACGCTCCGGCGTGATCTTGGAGCGGCGCGAGGCGGCGACCGTGTCCGGTCCGTCCGCGGCCTGCGACGTCATGTGGCGCTTCCCCTCACTCGTGTCCGGTGGGCCCGTCGGTCGTCGGTGTACGACACCGCCGAGGACCGGGTCGATCCCGGCTCGAGCCCGGCTCGACCCGGGCCGACGAATCTGTGTCTCCAGTGTGGCGCACATCAATCGATACGCCAGTGTACCGGTACCGAAGCGTATCGGTACACTGGCGTATCGGTACGACAACGTATCGATGAGTTCCGGTCCCGTACCGGGGCCCATCCGCACCACCCACGCACCACCGTCAGTGAAGGGGCCGGGGGATGACTGCCCGAACCGAGCCGCCAGAGGCAGAACCGGAGCCGCCGGACGCGATCCCGCGCCCGGCGCTCATACGCGAGCTGCTGCTGGTCGCAGGGCTCTTCCTCGTCTACAAGCTCGGCCGGCAGCTGGCCACGGGCCATACCGCGGGCGCGTTCCGCGACGCCCACCGCGTGTGGGACCTGGAGCGCACGCTGCACCTCCCCCACGAGAACGCCGTGCAGTCCGCACTGCTGCACGGCGACACCCTGGTCCACATCGCGAACACCTACTACGCCACCGTCCACTTCCCGGCGACGCTGGCCTTCCTCGTCTGGCTCTACGTCAGGCGGCCCGCCCACTACCTCTGGGCCCGCCGGGTCCTCGCGGTGGTCACCACCGCCGCCCTGGTGCTCCCGTTCACGTTCCCGCTGGCCCCGCCCCGGATGCTGACCGGTACCGGCCTGATCGACACCGCGAGGGTCTACGGCCCGTCCGTGTACGGCCCGCCGTCCAGCGACCATCTGTCCAACCAGTTCGCGGCGATGCCGTCGCTGCACTTCGGCTGGGCGCTGATGGTGGCTGTCGGCCTGATCGCGGCCACCCGGTCGCACTGGCGCTGGCTGTTCCTGCTGCACCCGCTGATCACCCTGGTGGTGATCGTGGGCACGGCCAACCACTACTGGCTCGACGCGATCGTGGCGACCGCCATGCTCGGCATCGCCCTCGCCGTGATCCGTCCCCCGTGCCCTACGGCCACCACGGCCGGCCGCGGCACGGACCGGCTCGCCCCGGAGGCGCCCGTACTGGTGGGGGCGGGCCGATGAGCGCCGCCGCCCTGGTCGCCGTGGGCCTCTCGCTCGTCTCGGCCGTCGCCTACGCCCTCGCCGCCGTCGCCCAGGAACGGCTCGCCGCGCGCACCGCCGGCGCCGGGCTGCTGCGGCTGCTCGGCACGGGGGCCTGGTGGTCGGCGGTCGGCCTGAACGCGACCGCCGCGCTGCTGCACGTCGTCGCCCTCAAGTACGGCCCGCTCACCCTCGTCCAGCCACTGGGCGCGCTCACCCTGGTCGCGGCCGTTCCGCTCGGGGCGCGGGCGGCCGGGCGCAAGGTCAGCGCGGCGGAGTGGCGCGGTACGGCGCTCACGCTGCTCGGCCTCGCCGCGCTGCTCGTCACCGCCTCCGGCCCGGCACCCGAGCGGGTGCTGTCGCTGACCGAGGCGCTGGCGGTCGCCGGTACGACGGCCGCGGCGATCGGCATGCTCTCCCGGCCCGGCGCCCGTCCGGGCCTGCGGCACGCGACGGCGTCCGGCTTCGCCTCCGGTGTCGCCTCCGCGCTCACCCAGACGGTGACGGTGGCCGCCACCGACCGCACCGCTCCGCTGCTGAGCACCGAGGTGATCGTCGTCGCCGTGCTCGTCGCCGCGTTCGCCGTCGGCGGGCTGCTGCTGTCCCAGACCGCCTACCGCGGCGGCCTCGGCGCCCCGCTGGCCGTGGTCACCCTCGCCAACCCGGTGGCGGCCGCCGTGATCGGCCTCATGCTGCTCGGCCAGGGCCTCCAGGGCGGCCCCGCCGGCGTCCTGCTGGCCCTCGCCGGAGCGGTCCTCGCCGCCTGGGGCGTGGTCCTGCTCACCCGGGTCGCCCCGGCACCGGGCGCCGCTGCCGGGCATGCCGAGGACGCCGTCGACGAGCATCCGGTGGCGGCGGTGCTGGCACTGGAGCCCGGCACGGCGACCGCGGAACCGGCCCTGGTGCCGCGCCAGCCGGACCAGCCGGGACACCTCACCGCGCTCTGAGCACACGAAACGGCGGACGGTCCGCGCGTCATGCGCGCAGACCGTCCGCCGCCGTCGTCGTACTCGTACTCG
>NZ_MLYN01000061.1:0-92395 GCF_001866675.1 Streptomyces sp. MUSC 14 | reverse complement strand
CGCCTCGGTGCCCGTGGGGCTCGTGGTGGCCACGGTTCTGGACCGCATCGCCGGGGACCCGGGCCGCTGATCCCCCCGGCGGTCAGCCGACCGGCTGGGGCGCGAGGCGCTCGGCGCCGGTGTAGACGTTCATCGAGGTGCCGCGCAGGAAGCCGACCAGGGTCAGACCGGTCTCGGCGGCCAGGTCCACGGCCGGCGAGGACGGCGCGGAGACGGCGGCGAGCAGCGGGATCCCGGCCAGTACGGCCTTGTGCACCGGCTCGAAGGAGGCGCGTCCGCTGACCATGAGCACGGTTTCCGCAGCGGCAGCAGGCCGGAGCGCAGGGCGTGTCCGACGACCTTGTCCACGGCGTTGTGCCGGCCCACGTCCTCGCGCAGGCACAGCAGCTCGCCGTCGGCCGTGAACAGGCCGGCCGCGTACAGTCCGCCGGTGCTGTCGAACACCCGCTGGGCCGCTCGCAGCCGCTCGGGCAGCACGGCGAGCAGTTCCGGGCCCACGCTCGGCGGGTCCTCGGCCACGGACCATCTGCGCACCATGCGCACCGCGTCGAGGCTCGCGGCGGACAGGGCAACCCCGGGGGCGAGGGCGATGTCGACCACGTTGTAGGTGTTGCCGCCGTCCGCCGTGGCACCCGCGCAGTAGCGGATCCCGGTCACGTCAGCGGCGGCGTGGACGACACCCTCGCCGGCCAGGAACCCGGCCGCGGGGTCGAAGTCGTCGCCCGGGGTGCGCATGGTCACCGTGAGCGGTCGGCCGCCGGCCCGGATCTCCATGGGCTCCTCGGCGGCCAGGGTGTCGGGCCGGTGCGTCCCGTCATACCGCTGCGCTCGCGGGCTCCAGACGGACCAACACCCCTTTGGACGTGGGGGTGTTGCTGATGTCCGCGACGCTGTCCAGCGGCACCAGGACATTGGTCTCGGGGTAGTAGGAGGCGGCCGAGCCGCGGCTGGTGGGGTAGGCGACGACCCGGAAGTCCGCCGCCCGGCGCTCGCGTCCGTCGTGCCAGACCGCGACCAGGTCCACCAGGTCACGGTCGGCGAACCCGAGGTCCTGGAGGTCGTCGGGGTTGACGAGTACGACGCGGCGGGCGTTGTGGATGCCCCGGTAGCGGTCGTTCATCGCGTACGGGACGGTGTTCCACTGGTCGTGCGAGCGCAGCGTCTGGAGCAGCAGGTGCCCCTCGGGGATGTCGGGCATCGTGAAGTCGTTGCGGGTGAAGACGGCCTTGCCGCTCGGGGTGCGGAAGACGTACGCGTTGACCGGGTTGGGCAGCCGGAAGCCGCCGGGCCGGGCCACGCGGGCGTTGAAGTCCTGGAAGCCGGGGACGACGCGGGAGATGCGGTCGCGGACGGTGCCGTAGTCCGCCTCGAAGTCCTCCCAGGGGATGGCCGGGGTGTCGCCGAGGGTCCTGCGGGCCAGCCGGCTGATGATCGCGACCTCGCTGAGCAGGTGCGGGGAGGCCGGGGGCAGCTTGCCGCGGGAGGCGTGCACCTCGCTCATGGAGTCCTCGACGGTGACGAACTGCTCGCCGGCCGCCTGCACGTCCCGGTCGCTGCGGCCGAGGGTGGGCAGGATGAGGGCGATGTCGCCGCAGACCGCGTGGGAGCGGTTGAGCTTGGTTGAGATGTGCGCGGTGAGCCGGCAGCCGCGCATCGCCTCCTCGGTGACGTCGCTGTCCGGGGTGGCCCGGACGAAGTTGCCGGCGACACCGAGGAACACCTTGGCGGTGCCGTCGCGCATGGCCCGGATGCTGTCGACCGAGTCCAGTCCGTGCTTGGTGGGCGGGGTGAAGCCGAACTCGCGCTCCAGGGCGTCGAGGAACGGCTGGGGCATGCGCTCCCAGATGCCCATGGTGCGGTCGCCCTGGACGTTGCTGTGCCCGCGCACGGGGCACACACCCGCGCCCGGCCGTCCGACGTTGCCGCGCAGCAGAAGGAAGTTGACGACTTCGCGGATGGTCGGGACGCCGTGCTTGTGCTGGGTGAGTCCCATCGCCCAGCAGACGATGATCTTTCCGCTGCGCAGCACCTGTTCGTGGACGGCCTCGATCTCCTCGCGGCCGAGCCCGGTCGCGGCGAGGACGTCCTCCCACGCGATCTTCCGGGCGTGGTCGGCGAAGTCGGTGAAGCCGGTGGTGTGGGCGCTGATGAAGGCGTGATCGAGTACGGTGCCCGGGCGCTCGTCCTCGGCCTCCAGCAGCAGTCTGTTCAGCGCCTGGAACAGGGCGAGGTCGCCGCCGGGGCGGATCTGGAGGAACCGGTCGGCGATCGCGGTGCCCCGGCCGATCACCCCACGGGCCTTCTGGGGGTGCTTGAAGCGGAGCAGTCCGGCCTCGGGCAGCGGGTTGACCGCGATGACCTTGCCACCGCCCCGCTTGGTCTCCTCCAGCGCGGACAGCATGCGCGGATGGTTGGTGCCCGGGTTCTGTCCGACGACGAAGACCAGGTCTGCGGTGTGGATGTCGTCCAGCGAGACGCTGCCCTTGCCGATGCCGAGGGTCTCCATCAGCGCGGATCCGCTCGACTCGTGGCACATGTTGGAGCAGTCCGGCAGGTTGTTGGTGCCGTAGGCGCGGGCGAACAGCTGGAGCAGGAAGGCGGCCTCGTTGCCGACCCGGCCGGAGGTGTAGAAGAGGGCCTCGTCCGGGGAGTCCAGCCGGCGCAGTTCCGCGGCGAGCACCTCCAACGCCTCGTCCCAGCCGACGGGTTCGTAGTGTTCGGCGCCGGGCCGCTTGATCATGGGCTCGGTGAGCCGGCCCTGCTGGTTGAGCCAGTAGTCCGACTTCGCGCCCAGTTCGGCGATCGAGTGCTCGCGGAAGAAGTCGGCGGTGACGCGGCGCGTGGTGGCCTCGTCGTTGATGTGCTTGGCGCCGTTCTCGCAGTACTCGTTGAGGTGCCGCTTGCCCGCCGCGGGCTCGGGCCAGGCGCAGCCCGGGCAGTCGATTCCCTTGGCCTGGTTGATGTTCAGCAGGGTCAGCGCGGTGCGGCGTACGGAGGTCTGTTCCAGGGAGTACGTCAGCGCGTGCGTCACCGCCGGGACGCCGGTGGCCCAGCGCTTGGGCGCGGTGACCGACAGGTCGTCTACGGGGTCCTCGATGCCGCTCATGATCCGGCAGCATCCGCCTGGTCACGCGGCGAAGTCAAAGAGGTGTTTTCGATGAGCCGATAAGCAGCGGTTATCACATAGGCGGGACCTATCGGCCGGCAAACGGCCCCTCTTTGACTTCGCCGGAGGCCTGATCAACGATGACCGCCATGAGGGCTTCCCGGACGGACACGGCCGACGGCACGGCACCGCACGGAGCGGCATCGCGCGCCACCGCATCGCACGGTGCCGCGGCCGCGCCGGGCGCGCTGCGGGCCGGCCGGGACTGGGAGCGGGCCCGCTCGATCGCCGGGACCTGTGCGGCGCGGCCGCTGCCCGCGGGCCCTCGTTCCCTCGCCGACGCCCTCGGCCACGCGCTGGCCGAGCCGCTTCTCGCGCTCACCGATCTGCCGTCGTTCGACACCGCCGCGATGGACGGCTGGGCCGTGGCCGGACCGGGGCCGTGGCGGCTGGGCGGCACCGGAGTCCTCGCCGGCGAGGAGCCCGGACCGCTCGGCCGGGACACCGCCGTCCCGATCGCGACGGGCGCCCCGGTGCCGCCCGGCGCCACCGCCGTGCTGCGCCGCGAGCACGGCGGGGCGGACCCCGCGCAGCACCTGCTGTACGACCGCTCCCCCGGCCCGGTGTGCGAGGGGCAGGACATCCGGCCGCGTGGCCAGGAGTGCCGTTCCGGCGAGCCGCTGCTGCCGGCCGGCACCACTGTGACCGAACGCGTGCTGGGTCTCGCGGCGGCGGCCGGGTACGACCGGCTGACCGTGCATCGCCGCCCGAGTGTGGAACTCCTCGTCCTCGGCGACGAGTTGCTCGATCAGGGTGTGCCACGCGGCGGGCGGGTCCGGGACGCGCTCGGCCCGCTGCTGCCGCCGTGGCTGCGGCGCCGCGGCGCCGAGCTGATCGGCCATCACCGGGTCGCGGACGACCCCGGCCCGCTGTGTGAGGCCGTGCGCAGCTCACCAGCCGACGTCGTCATCACCACCGGAAGCACCGCGGCGGGCCCCGTGGACTTCCTGCACGACACGCTCCGGTCGGTGGGCGCCCGGCTGCTGATCGACTCCGTGGCGGTGCGACCCGGCCATCCGATGCTGCTCGCCGAGCTGCCCGCGACCGCGGACGGCCGGGCGCGCCGGCTGGTCGGGCTGCCGGGCAACCCGCTGGCCGCGGTGGCCGGCCTGGTCACGCTCGCCGAACCGCTGCTGCGCCGGCTCGGCGGCCATCGCGAGGCCGGTCCGGTCCGGCTGACGGCGACCGCCGCCCTGCCGGGACATCCCCGCGACACCCGGCTGCTGCCGGTGTTCACGTCCGGCCAGGAGGTGACACCGCTGCCCTTCGACGGCCCGGCGATGCTCCGCGGCCTCGCCCTGGCGGGCGCTCTCGCGGTGGTCCCACCGGGTGGTGTCAGGGCCGGCGCAGCTGTGGAGGTGCTGGAGCTGCCCTGCGGGTGAGCCCCCGGGGCACGGGCGTGAACGAGGCGCCGCACCTGGCAGATGGCGGCAGAAATCACCGGGGCGGTGCGCGCGGCGTCAGGGTCGGCCCCGGTGCAGACGCCCACGACCCGGGCGCAACCATGCGAAGCCGGTGACGCTGCGGCGGGCGAACCGCCTCCGGCAGCCGCACGCCCCGGCACGACGGCCGCCGCGGCACGGCGAGCCGCCTCCCGCCGACACGGCTCCCGCGCTGCCGGCGCCGGCCTGCGGCACTCCATGCCGTACGGCGGCCCGCGCTCGGCGGCACTAGCGTGGGGGCATGCGTCACGAGGTGACCGATGCCGACACCGCGGCCGTGGTGGGCAGCGGTGATGTGCCCGTCCTGGCCACACCCCGGCTGATCGCCTGGCTGGAGGCGGCCACCGTGCGGGCCGCCGCGCCCTTCACGGTGACCGGTCAGACCACCGTCGGCACCGAGGTCCGGGTCCGGCACGTACGGGCCACCCGGGTGGGCGGCCGGGTGGAGGTGAGCGCCCGGCCACTGCCGTCCACGACGGACCGGCGGCTGACCTTCCTGGTACGGGCCGTCGACGGCGCGTAGCCTGCTGGTCGCGACGGGCGAGATCGACCGGGCGGTGGTGGACCGGCAGCGCTTCCTCGCACAGGCACCCGACCCGGCGGTGGAGCACTGACCGGCACTGCTCACACCGGTGTGTGCCCCTCCAGGTACGTCCGTACGACCGCCGGGAGGACGGCGTCGGCGGTCTCGGCGAGGGAGGCCCAGCGCAGTCGGTCCGGCGCGAGACGGGCACCGTCGGACGGGGACTCGCTCAGCAACTGGCACACCACCGCGGTGGCCCCGTCCTGCGGGGTCAGGCTCTCGGTGCCGTCGACGAGGTAGCCGGTGAGTTCGTAGACGACGCGCGCCGCGGTGGCCTCGGCCGGCTCGGCCGGCTCGGGAGCGCCGGACGGCAGTCTCCAGCCCTCGCCGCGCTCCGCCAGCAGCAGCCGTCCGTCGTACAGCACGACGGCCTGCACCACGCCTTCGGCAGGCTCCAGCGTCATGAGCGACCAACCCCTCCCCCGGCGCGCCCGGCCGGGTGCCCCTCCCCTACCCAGGGCCGGGCACCCGCACGCAGCCCCGGTCAGTACAGCACCGGCAGGTCCCCGGGCCGGACCCGCACCGTCACCGGCACGGTGGCCTCGACCTCGCCGTCGGCGCCGTAGTAGACGGGCCGGTTCGCCTCGATGCGCAGTTCCCGGCCGCGCAGGACGCGCACCTCGGGGCGGCCGACGTGGCCGCCCGTCTTCAGCTCGTTCATGAGGGCGAAGAACAGCCGGCGGGGCGCCTCGCGGATCATCACGATGTCCAGCAGCCCGTCATCGACCCGGGCGCCGGGGGCGATCAGCCGACCGGAGCCGTAGTAGGGCGAGTTGGCGGCGACGACGGTGTACCCGCGGTGGGTGTGCTCCTCGCCGTCGACGGTGACGCGGTAGTCGGCCGCGCGCCAGCCGGTGACGGCGCGCAGGCCGCCCGCGTAGTAGGAGGCGGAGCCGCGCAGCAGCCGGGCGTGGTTGGCGTGCCGGTTGGCCACGGCGTCGACTCCGGCGTACACGCTGCCGAGGACCACGGTGCGTTCGTGGACGGCCGACTCCACCTCGACGGTGTCGACCGGCCGGGGCTCGGCGTGCAGCAGGATGCCCGCGAGGGCGGCCGGGTCGGAGGGCAGGTCCAGGGCGCGGGCGAAGTCGTTGCCACGGCCCGCGGGCACCAGGCCGAGGACGGCTCCGGTGCCGCTCAGCGCGCCGCCTATGCCGCCGGCGATGCCGTCGCCGCCGACGGCCAGGACGATCCGGCCGCGCTCGCCGGCCCGGCGCGCGAGGTCCTGGGCGTGGGCGAGGCTGTGGCTGTACTCCGTCTCCAGTTCGGCGCCGGCCTCGCGTAGCAGCCGGGCCAGGGGCAGCAGGGTCGCCGCCCCGGTGGAGCCGCCCGCGGTGGGGTTGACGACGGCGGTGAACTGTCGCATCGGATGTGCCTCCGGGGCGGTGACGGTCGCGCTGAGGGGACGGTGGGGTGGCCGGCGGGGCCGGGTCAGTCGGTCAGGCCGTGGCCGGGCAGCAGGACGCCGGGGTTGAGCAGGCCCTCGGGGTCGAGGCGGCGCTTGACCGCGCGCAGGGCCGAGATGCCGAGCGGTCCGGCCTCGCGGACGTACCAGTCACGGTGGTCGGTGCCGACGCCGTGGTGGTGGGAGATGGTACCGCCGGCGGCGAGCACAGCCTCGTTGGCCGCATGCTTGGCGGGCTCCCAGTGCGCGACCGGGTCCTCGCCCTGGGCGCTGACGACCGTGAAGTACAGCGAGGCGCCGTTCTCGTACACGTGGGAGATGTGGCACATCACCAGGGGCGGGGTGCCCGCCTCGGTGAGGGTGTCGGTGAGCGCGGTGCGCACGGCGGTGTAGAGGTCGGGGACACGCGACCAGAAGGCCGCCGTCTCCAGGGTCTCCGCGAAGGCGCCGACGTCGAGCAGCGCGTCGCGCAGGTACGGCGCCGAGAAGCGGCCGTGGGCCCAGCGCTCGCCGGGCTCGGTGCCGGCCGGCGTGCCGCCGCAGGCGGTGAGGACGGCGGCGGCCTGCTCCCGGCGGAGCGCGGTGTCCTCGGGCGTGCCCTCGTAGCCCGCGACGGCGAGGCAGCCTGCCGCGCTCTGGCTCAGGTCGCCGCCGATGGACTCGGGCTGGGCCAGGCCGATGAAGGTCTCGGTCTCGTCGGACAGACGCAGCACGGTCGGGCGGGGTCCGTCCTGGGCGAGCCGGCGCAGGGCGGCGGCTCCCTCCGCGAAGGAGGCGAAGCGCCAGCCTTCGTAGACGCACACCTCGGGGCGGGGGCGGATGCGGACGGTGACGGAGGTGATGACGCCGAAGGCGCCCTCGGAGCCGAGGATCAGCTGGCGCAGGTCGGGTCCGGCGGCGGAGCGCGGGGCGCGGCCGGTCTCGATGGTGCCCTCGGGGGTGGCGAGCGTCAGGCCGAGGACCATCTCGTCGAAGCGGCCGTAGCCGGCGGAGGCCTGGCCGCTGGAGCGGGCCGCTGCGAAGCCGCCGATGGTGGCCCACTCGAAGGACTGCGGGAAGTGGCCGAGGGTGAAGCCCTGTTCGGCGAGCAGAGCCTCGGCTTCGGGGGCGCGCAGACCGGGCTGGAGGACGGCGGTGCGCGAGACGGGGTCGAGGTCGAGCAGGGCGTCCATGCGGCACAGGTCCAGGGCGATGAACGCGCTGCGCTGCGGGGCGAGTCCGCCGACGACCGAGGTACCGCCGCCGAAGGGGACGACGGCGAGGCCGTGCGCCGCGCAGGCGCGCAGCACGGCGAGGACCTCGTCGTGCGAGCCGGGCAGGACGACGGCCTGCGGGACGTCCGTGAGGTCCGCGGCGCGGATGCGCAGCAGGTCGGGCGTGGACTTGCCGCGGGTGTGCCGGATGCGGCTCTCGTCGTCGGTGCGGACGTGCTCCGCGCCGCCGACGGCCTCGGTGAGCGCCTTGAGCGCGGCGGGCGAGGCCGTGGTGGCGGGCACCTGGATGTCGTCCAGCGCGAGGGCGGGGGTGGTGCGGGGCTTGACGCCGAGGAGGTCGCGGAGCAGGCCGGTCACCGAGTCGGGCAGGGGTGCCGCCTTGGCCGGGTCGCCCCAGCCGTTCCACAGCATGTCCATTGAACGGTCGTCCTCACAGGTCGGTGTGCTCGGTTCGGTGCTCGGTGTGTTCGAAGTGCTCGGTTCGCGCGACGGCCCGGCGGCCGTTGCCCGGGAGGGTCTTCTCCTGCCGGACCCTCGGGGCGTTACACTGTGACACATGACGCCTATTCGTCACAACGGTTCGGACAACGATCACGTGCTCGACGCGGTGCGAGACTGCGTGCTGGCCGTCGGAGTCCGCCGCACCACCCTCGCCGACGTGGCCCGCCGCGCCGGTGTCTCCCGGATGACGCTGTACCGGCGCTGGCCGGACCTGCGGACCCTGGTGGGCGATCTGATGACCCGGGAGTGGATCGACGTCGCCACCCGTGCCATCCCCGAGGCCGCGGACGGCACGGACACCCGCACCCGGATCGTGGACGGGCTGGTGGCGGGCGTCGAGGCGTTCCGGGCGCATCCGCTGTTCCGCAAGATCGTCGACGTCGATCCCGAACTGCTGCTGCCGTATGTGCTCGACCGGCGCGGAGCGAGCCAGGAGGCCCTGCTCGCGCTGCTGGCCGACGCGCTGCGCGAGGGCCACACGGACGGCTCCGTGCGCCGCGGCCATGTCGAACGGCAGTCCCGTGCGCTGCTGTTGACCGTGCAGTCCTTCACCCTGTCCCTGCGCACGATGACCGACGAGGACGATCCGGAGCTGGACTCCGCCGCGTTCCTCGACGAGTTGCGCACCCTCCTGGAGAGGATCCTCACGCCATGAGCCACACCAGGACCGACGCCGGCTCGTCGCTCGACGCATCGCGACGGGCCCGGGAGCTGACCGAGGCCGCGGACGGCAGGGTGGTGGACGTCCTGGTCGTCGGACTCGGCGCCACCGGTGCCGGTGTCGCGCTGGACGCGGCGGCCCGCGGCCTGGACGTGGTCGCGGTGGACGCCCACGACATGGCCTTCGGCACCTCCCGCTGGAGCTCGAAGCTCATCCACGGCGGGCTGCGCTACCTGGCCTCCGCGCAGTTCGACGTCGCGCACGAGAGCGCCGTCGAGCGCGGGGTGCTGATGACGCGTACGGCCCCGCACCTGGTGTCGGCGCAGCCGTTCGTCCTGCCGCTGACCCCGCTGGTGTCCCGTGCCCAGGGCTCGCTGGCGTGGGCCGGGCTGCGTGCCGGGGACGTACTGCGCCTCGCCGCCCGCACCCCGCGGCAGTTCCTGCCCGCCCCGCGCAGGCTCACGGCGACGGAGGCCCGGCATCTCGCGCCCTCGGTCCGCCCGGCCGGGCTGCGCGGCGGACTGCTGTCCTGGGACGGCAAGGTGACCGACGACGCCCGGCTGGTCACGGCGCTCGCGCGGACGGCCGCCGCGCACGGGGCCCGGGTGCTGACCCGGGTCCGGGCACTGGAGCTGACCGGCACGGGCGCCCGGATCCGCGACGAACTGACCGGCGAGGAGGGCGAGATCAGGGCCCGCGCCGTCATCAACGCGAGCGGGGTGTGGGCGGGCGACCTCGTCGAGGGCATCCGGATCCGCCCGTCCCGCGGCACTCATCTCGTCCTGCGCTCGGAGCGGCTCGGCGCGCTGCCGGCGGGCCTGCACATCCCGATCCCCGGCGAGACCAACCGCTTCGTGCTGGTCCTGCCCCAGGGCGACGGCCGGGTGTACGTCGGCCTCACCGACGAGCCCGTCGAGGGAGACATCCCGGACGTCCCGGAGGTACCCGAGACCGACATCGGCTTCCTGCTGGACGTCCTCGGCTCCGCCCTGGACACGCCGGTCACCCGGGACGAGGTCGTCGGCGCGTTCGCCGGGCTGCGCCCCCTGCTGGACACCTCCGCGCAGGACGGCCGGGACGGCGAAGCGGCCCGCACCTCCGACATCTCCCGACGGCACGCGGTGCTGACGTCCCCCGACGGCGTCACGACGATCGTCGGCGGCAAGCTCACCACCTACCGGCGGATGGCGCAGGACGCCGTGGACGCCGCGACCGCCGCCCGGGGCCTGCCCGCCGCCCCCTCGCGCACCGCCGCGCTCCCCCTGGTCGGCGCCGCCTCACCCGCGCGGCTGCGCGCCCTGCCCGCGCCGCCCCGGCTGATCCGCCGCTACGGCACCGAGGCCGAGGCGGTCCAGGCCCTCATGACCCGGGAGCCCGCGCTGTCCGAGCCGGTGCTGCCGAGCCACCCGGTCACCCGGGCCGAACTGGTGTGGGCGGCCCGGCACGAGGGCGCGCTGGACGAGTCCGACCTGCTGGACCGGCGCACCCGCATCGGCCTGGTCCCGGGGGACCGCGCCGAGGTGCTCGGCGTGGCGCGTGAGGTGCTGGCGGAGGCGGCGGCCGTACGGTCCTGACACTCCGGTCCGCCCGGGACGGGCCCGGAGCGGGGCCCGGACATCGGCGCCGACGCGCTCACGGCGGCACGGCGGTGGGCGGCAGGGCGTCAGGGGGCGGGTCACAGCAGACGGCGGATGTCACCGCGGACGCGGTAGAAGCCGCCGGCCGCCGGGTGCAGGGCGTCCACGACGTAGCGGGCGCCCGGTTCCCGTATCGCGCGCGGGAACTGGACGTTCCAGGAGGTGTCGTAGCCCTCGGACACCACGTGCACCCGCATCCGGCCGCCCTGCTGGACGCACTCGACCACGACCGATCCGACGGGAGCCCGGTCGACGGCGGACACCGCGGCCACGGCCGTGGCGGGCTGGTAGGCCGGCAGGGCGGCGGCGAGCTTGACGTCCCGCGCCACCGGCACCGTGCCCTGCTGGGCCGCGGAGACGGCCGCCTCGCTCGCGTCGACGCACACCAGCGAACCGTCGGTGGTCACCAGGTACAGGCGCTCGTCGCGGTACTGCATCGACAGCGCCGAGCCGCTGCCCGTGCCGAGCTTCCACAGCCGGGTGCCGTCCTGGTCGAAGCAGTAGACGGACGAGACGGCGTCCCCGGCGAAGACGAACCGGCCGCCCGGTGAGGTGGCGCAGGAGTAGACCGCGCCGTCACAGGCGTACGTCGCGTCGATCCGGCCCGTGGCCTTCGACAGCCGCTGGACCACGCGGTGCCCGGTGCCCGCGTAGACGGCGTCGTCCTCCTGCCAGCCGAACAGCACGCCGCCCCGGGTCGCCGTGTGCCACAACTCGCCGCCGCCGTCCGGCGCGTAGGCGGTGACGCCCCGGTGGTGGCCGTGGTACACGGCCCGGTCGTCGGCGCGGACCATCCAGGCGTGCTCGCCCTGGCCGCGGCGGGACCACTGGTGTTCGTCCTCGTGGTCGATGACGGTGAGGCGGCCCGCGCGGTCCGAGACGTTCAGCACGCCTTCGTGGATGTCCAGCCAGAAGATGTCGACGTCGGCGGCGATGTCGTACGCGGCGAACGGGAGCTTGGAGGACAGGTCGTAGACCTTGCCGTCGTCACAGCCGGCGTAGATCCAGAAGTCGTCGGCGACCAGGCACTTCACGCCGTCCGGCAGGCCGAACCGGGCGAGGACGGCGCCCTCGTGGTCCAGGGTGTAGACGTCCCCCGCCTGGTTGCCCACCCAGCAGCGGTCGTCGTCGACATGGATGCCGAACGCGGCCGAGCCGGTGCGAAAGCGCCACAGCACCGGAGCCACGGCGCGGGCGGTCGACGGGGCGGAGGCGACCTGACGCCGGGTCACCGCGCGCGGGGCGCGCTGCCCCTGGACGGCGGGGGCGTATCCCTTGCGGACCTTCTCCTCCACCTTCCTGGCGGCGGCCGCCCTCGCCCTGTCCGCGGTCGGGAACGTCGTCGTCTGGGTCTGCCCGGCGGCGCCGATCCTGCCGTAGCGCACCGTCACCACCAGGCCGTCGACGACGACTTCGTAGAACTTGTGGGCGCCGCCGCCCTCCTGCGACAGCTCCAGATACGTCGTCGACACCGCGGACGCCGTGGACATGGCAGACCCCTCCCCAGGACGGACCCACGGCCGTTCCCGCAGGTCCTCACTGATCACACCGTAGAGGCCACCACTGACAACGGGCCGCGGCCTAGTCCGCCGCCTCGCCGTCCGACGCCAACGCGCCCATCCCGCCCATCAGTTGGCGCAGGCAGTCGAGCGCGAGAGCGGCCGGGGAGCCCTCGCCCGTGACGCCCGCGTCCGTGTCGGCCCAGGTCTCCAGGGCGATGCGGATCGCGTCCGTGGCCGCTGCTGCGGCCAGGCGCACCTGCACCGCCGCCAGGCGCCCGTCCGCGAGGCGGGCGACGACCGGCACGAGACGCTCCTCGGACTCCTGGTTGACGCGGTACCAGACCGCGCGCAGCGCCGGATCGTCGGCGGCGGCGCGCAGCAGCCCCCGGGTCCGCAGCAACGCCTGGGCGGCACCCTCGTCGGGCGCCGCCAGCGACTCCTCCACCGCGGCCTCGAGCGCCCGGGACAGCCCGGCGCCCGGTTCGGCCGCCTCCAGCAGTGCCCGCCACCGGTCGGCGCCGGCGGCGAGCAGCGGGCTCACGGCGTCCTGCTTGGAGCGGAAGTACCGGTAGAAGGTCCGCAGCGCGATCCCCGCGTGCCGGGCGATCTCCTCGGCCGTCGTCGCGTGCGGGCCCTGGGCCGCGAAGAGCTCGGCCGCGGCGTGCGCGATCTCCAGCTGGGTGGCGGCCTTGCGGCGCTCGGTCAGGGAAGTGGGCGGCGTGCTGCGCGCCCCGGACGGCTGGGTGCTCACCCCAGAAGGGTACGGCCCGGCAGCACAGCTTGGCACAAAGTGCCGCAGTGGCAAAATGTGCCACTCGGGCGTAACGTGAAACGCATGGGGACGCCGGCAGGCACGCGATCCGGCGTCGTGAAGGCCCCGCCGTACACCGGCGGGGCGGGCAGGAGAAGACATGAACCGCTACGAAGGCCGCCGCGCACTGATCACCGGCGGCGGCTCCGGCATCGGCCAGGCCACGGTGCTGCGCCTCCTCGCCGAGGGCGGCACCGTCGTGGCCGCCGATGTGAGCGAGCGGGGCCTTGGGGACACGGTGGACAAGGCGGGAGCGGACGCGGACCGCCTCACCACGCTCGTCGTGGACATCGCCGACGAGACCTCCGTGCGCGAGGGCGTCGCCACCGCGGTCTCCGCGCTCGGCGGGCTGGACGTGCTGGTCAACGCGGCCGGGATCCTGCGCTCCTCACACACCCACGAGACGACCCTGCAGGACTTCACCCGCATCCTCCAGGTCAACCTCGTCGGCACCTTCCTCGTCATCCGCGAGGCCATACCCGCACTGCTCGCGGGCCGCGACGCGGCGGTGGTCAACTTCAGCTCCACCTCGGCGACGTTCGCGCACCCGTACATGGCGGCGTACGCGGCGAGCAAGGGCGGCATCCAGTCCATGACCCACGCCCTCGCCGCCGAGTACGCGAAGCGGGGCATCCGCTTCACCGCCGTCCAGCCCGGCTCCATCTCGTCCGGCATGACCGACGGCAGCGGCGCCAGCGGCCAGAGCGCAGGTCCGGGGCTGCCCGCGGACGCCGACATGTCACTGTTCGCCAAGCTCTCCCCGGCGCTCGGGCAGGGCTTCGCCGGTCCCGGGACGGTCGCCTCGGTCGTCGCGATGCTCGCCTCGCGGGACGGCCGGTTCGTCACCGGCACCGAGATCCGCGTCGACGGCGGCACGCACTTCTGAACGGGGTGTGCCCGGCGGCCACCGGCCACGCGTCGGTGCGGGCCGGTACGGCCGTCAGGAACCGAGGAGTTCGACGAACCGCTCGATGTCGATGTTGCCGCCGGAGGCGATGACGCCGACGCGCGGCGGGAGGTTCTCCACGCGGCCCGCCAGGAGTGCGGCCAGGCCGGTGGCGCCGCTGGGTTCGAGGACGATCTTGAGGCGCTCGAAGGCGAACCGCAGGGCGGTGATGATCTCCGCGTCACTGACCAGCGCGATGCCGTCGACCAGGCGCTGGTTGATCGGGAAGGTGAGCTCGCCCGGCGTGGGCAGTGCCTGTCCGTCGGCGATGGTCCGGGGGACGGGCCGGGTGACGCGGACGCCGCTCTCCAGCGACCGCTTGGTGTCGTCCCCCGCCTCGGGCTCCACGCCGAGGACCCGGATGACGGGGTGCAGCGCCTTCGCGGCGGTGGCGCTGCCGGCGATGAGTCCGCCGCCCCCGACGGGCACGACGAGGGCGCCCAACGGGCCGGTCTCCTCCAGGAGTTCGAGGGCCGCGGTGCCCTGCCCCGCAATGACGTGCGGGTGGTCGTAGGGCGGGATGAGGGCGAGACCGCGCTCCTCGGCGAGAGCACGGCCGAGCGCGGTGCGGTCCTGGGTGTAGCGGTCGTAGGTGACGATCTCGGCCCCGTACCCGGCGGTGGCCTCGCGCTTGGCGCGCGGGGCGTCCTCGGGCATCAACACGACGGCGCTGGTGCCCAGTTCGCGGGCGGCGAGGGCGGTGGCCTGGGCGTGGTTGCCGGAGGAGTAGGCGGCGATGCCCTTGGCCAGTTGCTCCGGCGGGAGCTGGGCGGCCGCGTTGTAGGCACCGCGGAACTTGAAGGCACCGACCCGCTGGAAGTTCTCGCACTTGATGAACACCTCTGCGCCGACGAGGGCGTTCAGGGTGCGCGAGGTGAGGACGGGGGTGCGGTGGGCGACGCCTGCCAGGCGTGCGCCGGCGGCACGGACGTCGTCGAACGTGACGGGTGAAACGGTGGCCATGGCGAGATCCTCTCCCGGTGCGTCATTTCGCGTAGTTGTAGACGGTCGCCCGGGAGACGCCGAGCAGGTCCGCGATGGTCTGCGCGGCGTCGCGCGAGTCGAAGTAACCGTCCTGGTACAGCTGTCGTACGAGCGTCTTCTTGTCCTCGCGGCTCAGCGACCGGGGCGTGGCACCCCGCTGGGCGGACAACTCCTCCACGGCCTGGCGCAGTTCGCGGGCGGCACGGTCGCGCAGGGTCTCCAGCGGGCGGTCGCCGTGCGCGGTGTCCGTGGCGACGAGGTTCGAGAGGGCGAGCGTGACGGGCGACAGGACGGAGATGTCGAGGTTGAGGCAGAGCGCGGCGACGTACTCCCCCTCGGCGTTCTTGATGCCGATGGACGTGCTCTTCGCGGGGCGGCCGTCCGGGAAGCGGTTGGGGTAGTTCTGGACGACGCTCGGAAAGTCCGGGTCGGCGATGCGGGCGAGTCCCAACCCGGTGGCGGAATCCCCGACCTGACGTCCCGACAGATCGTTCTCGATCACCCGGATCGCATGTCGCGGGTCCCGCAGGTCGTGCAGCACCACCTCGCACAGACCCGGAAACATCCGCCCGAGCGCGACGGCGATCTTCTCGGCCTCCCGGACGAGGTGCTCGTCGGACTCCGCCGCCATCCCACTCACCAGCTTCCGGCTGCTTGGATTCACTGTCCAATACTGTACTCGAATTCCAAAGGGCGACGCCCGCCTGTCCGGAGACCGGACGGGCGGGCGTCAGGACGGGCTCGTACGGGCGTGCCCGGCGAGGGCGCGCGGGCTCAGTGGCCGCTGATCCCTCGCGGTGCGTACGGCTCCTCCAGCCGCTGCACCTCTTCGTCGGTGAGCCGCAGGCCCAGGGCCGCGATCGCGTCCTTAAGGTGGTGGGCCTTGGTGGCGCCGACGATCGGGGCGGTGATGCCCGGACGGGAGGCGACCCAGGCCAGGGCCACCTGGGCACGCGGGACACCGCGGCTCTCGGCGATCGCCGTGACGGCGTCGACGATGCGCTTGTCGTCAGGCTGGTAGAGCTTGCTCAGTACGGCGTCGGACTCGCTGCGGGCGCTGGCGGCGTCCCAGTCCCGGGTGAGCCGCCCTCGGGCGAGCGGGCTCCACGGGATCACCCCGACGCCCTGGTCCGCGCAGAGCGGCAGCATCTCGCGCTCCTCCTCGCGGTAGAGGAGGTTGTAGTGGTTCTGCATGCTGACGAACGTGGTCCAGCCGTGCCGTTCGGCGGTGTGCTGGAGCTTGGCGAACTGCCAGGCGTACATCGAACTCGCCCCGATGTAGCGGGCCTTGCCCGCCCTGACCACGTCGTGCAGGGCCTCCATCGTCTCCTCGACCGGGGTGTGCGGGTCGAAGCGGTGAATCTGGTAGAGGTCCACGTAGTCGGTGCCGAGCCGGCGCAGGCTGTGGTCGATCTCGGTCATGATCGCCTTGCGGGACAGCCCGGACCGGTTGGGCCGCTCGCTGCGCGCCGCGCCGCTCTCCACCTCGAAGAACACCTTGGTGGCGATCACGACGTCCTCACGCCGGGCCATCTCGCCGAGCGCCCGGCCGACGATCTCCTCGCTGGTACCGGCCGAGTACATGTTGGCGGTGTCGAAGAAGGTGATCCCCGCGTCCAGGGCCTGGCGGATGAACGGGCGGGCGGCGTCCTCATCCAGCGTCCACGGGTGCGGACCCCGGTCGGGGACGCCGTAGCTCATGCATCCGAGCGCCAGCCGCGAGACCTCCAGGCCGCTCGCGCCGAGCTTTGCGTACTCCATGGTTCAGTTCCCCTCGTCACCGGCCCCGCCACCGCGCCCCGGCGCGCGTCCGGGGACGGGGCGGGCCTGCTCCATCGGTACGAGCATGATCGTATCGAGGAGGGAGGGCGGCAGGCGCGGAGGGCTCGGACATCCACACCGCGCGCCGGGGCCGCCCTGCGGCCCGAGGGTGCGCCGGCGGCGTGCCGCTACCCGGCCAACTGCGGGTACATTGCCGCCAGTTCGCCGGAGAGGCCCGCCTTCACGTTCCGGGTGAGGTCGTCCGCGAGCACTTCGTACGCCCCGGTCTCGACGCCGTCGAGCGCGAGGGCGGCGACGTCGTGCGGTGCGGACTTGGGGGCGTCCACGGCCGCGGCCATGTCGGTGTCGATGTAGCCGACGTGCAGTCCCGTCACCCCGATGCCGCGCGAACTCAGTTCCAGGCGCAGGGAGTTGGTCTGGGACCAGAAGGCGGCCTTGGTGGCGCTGTAGGAGCCGGCGACCCCGATCCAGGAGAGCACGGAGTGCACGTTGAGGAGGTGTCCGCCGCCGTTGCGTCCGAGGACCGGGACGAAGGCCCGGGTGACCAGGAGCGGGCCGTAGAAGTTGGTCTCGAACTCACGGCGCACGACGTCGATCTCGGCATCGAGGAAGGAGCGCGCACCGAGCGAGACACCCGCGTTGTTGATCAGGATGTTGACGTCCTGCGCCTGCGCGGCGGCCGCGGCGACGGAGGCCGGGTCGGTGACCTCCAGGGCGAGCGGAACGGCGTCCGGATGGGTCACGGTGCGCGGGTCCCGGGCCGTGGCGTACACCTTGGCGGCTCCGCGCGCGTACAGCTCCTCCACCAGCGCCCTGCCCAGGCCCCGGCTGCCGCCGGTGACCAGGGCGACGGAGTTCTTGATCACGGTCATGTCGTCTCCAGGGGAAGTCACGAGTGAAAACCGATCGGTTTCCCATCGGCCTCTCCCACGGTAAACCGATCGGTTTCCAACTTCAAGCACGAACCGGAGCCACCCCCCGCCACCCTCTCCCGCTACTCTTCCCGGGGTAAGTTTGATTTTCCAACTCAGCAGGGGAGGCCGCATGCGCGAGCAGCGCACGGCCGAGGGGGCGGGAAGCCGGAAGCTGCCCGCCCGCCTCGCCGCCCACCCGTCCGTACGGGCCGTACTGGCATCCCGCGCGAACGCCGCTCCGGCACCGCCGCCACCGGTGATCGACGCGGACTGGCTGCGCGCGCTGTGTCTGGAGGCCGGTGCGGACGACGCGGCGGCGGTGAGCCTGGACCACCCCGACCTCGCCGGGGAGCGGGACCATGTCCTCGCCGCCCTGCCGGGCACGCGCGCGCTGGTCTCGCTCATGGTCCGGATGAACCGTGCCAACACCCGCTCGCCCGCGCGCAGCGTGGCCAACCAGGAGTTCCACCAGACCGACGAACAGGTCAACGCCGCCGCCCGCAGGGTGGTCCGGGCCCTGGAGGACGCCGGCCATCGCGCGCTCAATCCGTCCGCCGGGTTCCCGCAGGAGATGGAGCACTTCCCCGGCCGTATCTGGGTCGTCGCGCACAAGACGGTCGCCGTGGCCGCGGGCCTGGGCGTCATGGGGCTGCACCGCAATGTCATCCACCCCCGGTTCGGCAATTTCGTGCTGCTCGCCACCGTGCTCGTGGACGCCCCGGTCAGCGCGTACGGCCGGCCGCTGGACTACAGCCCCTGCGTGGACTGCAAGCTGTGCGTCGCGGCCTGTCCGATCGGCGCCATCGGCAAGGACGGCTCGTTCGACGCGCTGGCCTGCACGACCCACAACTACCGGGAGTTCATGAGCGGCTTCACCGACTGGGTGCAGACCGTGGCCGACAGTGCGGACGCGGCCGACTTCCGCTCGCGGGTGACCGACCCCGAGAACGCCTCGATGTGGCAGAGCCTCGCGTTCAAGCCGAGTTACAAGTCCGGCTACTGCCTGGCTGTGTGCCCCGCCGGCGAGGACGTGCTGGGACCCTATCTCGACGACCGCAAGGCCTATCTGGAGACCGTGCTGCGCCCGCTCCAGGACAAGGCGGAGACCCTCTACGTGCTGCCGGGCTCCGACGCCCAGCGGTACGCCGAGCGCCGCTTCCCGCACAAGCCGGTCAAGGAGGTCTCCGGCGGCTGGCGGCCCCCCGCCGGGCACCGTTCCGTCGAGCGGCGCGCCGACGAGGAGCGCCCGGGGTCCCCCGGCCCCGCCTGAACACCAGCCCGCCGAGCGCCCCTCGTCACCCGGACAACCCTCGTCACCCGGGCGGCCCGGCTCCGCTGGCCGTCGCGCGTCCGGTGGCGGAGGGTCTGAACAAGATCGGTGGGTCGATGCCTCGTCCGACCGGTCGCCGAGTCGCCCCTCCCTGTCCGTGACGACGTGCCGAGGCGGGCCGACCCACCGGGGGGCGGGGAGCGATCAATCCATGCGCTCGGGTAGTTCCCCGCCCTCTCCCACCCGCCCGTGCCACCCGCGCCGCCCGGCGCCCCGCGGTCCGTGCCGGGGCGGCTCCGATCGCTGACCGCCGCGCCGCAGGAAGCGGATCACCGGGTGGCCGTCCGCGGTGATGACCTCGGCGTCGACGCCGTACACCCGCTTGATCAGGTCGCTGGTCAGGACCGCGCCGGGCGGGCCCTCGGCGACCGCCCGGCCGTCGTGCAGCACTAGCAGCCGGTCGCAGTACAACGCGGCGAGGTTGAGGTCGTGCAGGGCAATCACCGTGGTGACCGGCAGGCTCGCGACGAGGTCCAGCAGGTCGAGCTGGTGCTGGATGCCGAGGTGGTTGGTCGGTTCGTCCAGGAGCAGTTCGCGGGGCTCCTGGGCCAGGGCACGCGTGATCTGGGTGCGCTGGCGTTCGCCCCCGGACAGGGTGTGCCAGGACTGTCCGGCGCGGTCGGTCAGACCCGTGCGGTCCAGTGCCTCGGTGACGGCCCGCGTGTCGGCGGGGCCGGGGGCGGCCCAGGCGCGGCGGTGCGGGATCCGGCCGAGCGCGACGACGTCCCGAACGCGCCCGCCGAAAGCGACACCGCTCCCCCGCCCACACCGAGCACGACGACTGCGACCGCGCCGGTCGAGGCTTCCGAGGACACCCCGAGCACGAACGGGTCGGCGAGCGGGTTGCGCAGCAGGGACTGCATGACCGCCCCGCACACCGCGAGCCCGGCGCCGCAGACGGCGGCCAGCAGGGTGCGTGGCATCCGCAGGTCCCACACGATCCCGTCGCGCAACGGCGCCAACCCGCTCTCCCCGAGCCCGAGACGGGCGGCGGCCGACGCCCACACGTCCGACGCGGAGATCTGGGCCGGGCCGATGGTCAGGGCGAACGCGACGGACAGCACCAGGGCGGTGAGCCCGGCTCCCGCCGACGCGGCCGTACGCAGGCTCACTTGACGAGCCCGAACGTACGCAGCCCGGCGGCGACCTGCTCGATGCCCTCGACGGTCCGGATGCCCGGGTTCATCGCCTGCCCGCTGAGCAGGACGTAGCGCTTCTTGCGCACCGCCGTGAGGTTGCGGGTGGCGGGGTCGGTCTCCAGGAAGCGGACCTTGGCCCGGGCGTTCTCCGCGGTCTGCATCGTGCGGGTGAGGTCGCCGAGGACGAGGACGAGGACGTCGGGGTCGCGGTCGGCCACGGTCTCCCAGTTGATCTGCGGCCACTCGTCGTGCGTGTCCGCGAAGACGTTCTGCGCGCCGACGGCACGGGTGATGATGCCCGGCGCGCCGCAGCAGCCGGCCGGATAGGGCGGGCGGGAGTCGGAGAACCAGTACACGAGGGCCTGAACACGGATGTGCCTCGGATGCCGGACGCGTACGCGGAGCCTGGCCTACGGACGTCCTCCGCACCCGGCGGCGCGAAGGTGCCAGCAGGTCTTCGGACTCGGGTTCGTCCGGCCGGGGCGCCTTCCCGGCAGGGTTCGGCGTCAGCCCTTCCGGCGGCCCGGTCCCTCCCAGTGGCATGGTGTGCCCCGCCCGTCCCCCTCACCGCTGCGCGTCAGTTGCGGATTCGCACCGGATTCCCTGGCCTCGGTTGTGGCTCGACTGGCTCCGGCAAGCTATCAGCACGTCCGTGCGCAGCCCCGGGCACAGCCGTCGGCAGCGGGAACTGTGGGCACGAGCGGGGTAGTTGATATGGGAAGCTTTGGCCAATCGTTCACGGGACCGAGGCCGTGACGGTCGGGGAGAGGAGCCCACTGTGACTCAGGACGGCGGCCAGGCCGTGCGCATCGACACCAGCAAGCCGCATCCCGCGCGCATCTACGACTACCTCCTGGGCGGCAAGGACAACTACGAGGTGGACCAGCAGGCGGGCGACCAGCTCGCCGCGGCGGCCCCCGAGGTGTGGATCTCCGTGCGCGCCAACCGCGCCTTCCTGCACCGTGCGGTGCGCTACGTCGTCGACACCGGTGTCCGCCAGATCCTGGACATCGGCACCGGACTGCCCACCTCCCCGAACGTGCACGAGGTCGCCCAGCAGCTGGCACCGGACGTGCGTGTCGCCTACGTCGACAACGACCCGATCGTGAAGGCGCACGCCGACGCGCTGCTCAGCCGGGCCGGCACGACCAGCATCGTCCTCGCCGACCTGCGCGATCCGCAGTCCGTCATCGATCATCCGGAGGTCCGCCGGGTCATCGACTTCGGCCGGCCGGTCGCCCTGTTCCTCGTCGCCATACTCCACTTCATCCGTGACGCGGACGGTCCCGAGCGGATCGTGGCCACTCTGCGCGACGCACTGCCGGCCGGCAGCTTCCTCGTCCTGTCGCACGCGACGGGCGACTTCGCCGACGACCGCAGCGACGCCGAGGCCGTCTACAAGAGCGCCACCGCCACCATGAACCTGCGCTCCCGCGACCGGGTCGAGCGGTTCTTCGACGGCCTCGAACTGGTCGAACCCGGCCTGACCCAGGTCCCGTTCTGGCGCCCCGACACCACCCCGCCGGCCGGCTCCGAGGAGATCGGCTTCTACGGCGCGGTGGCTCGGAAGAACGCCTGAGCACGGCGAGTCCGGCGCAGGGTCGGGCCCGTGCCGGACCCACGCACCCTCGCCGAGGAAGAGGTAACGGCCGGCACCTGCACGGGCGTACAGGCGCGGGAACTGCTGCACCGCCGGACCGTCATGGACTTCGCGCTCGGCGAGGAATCGCCGGGCGTGCCCCTCACGGCCGGCTCGGGCGTGCCGTGGTTCTCCGTCTCCGAGCTCCCGGCGGGCCCGGCCCTCGCCCGCGCCTGGGAACTCGGTCTGCTCGGCCCCGACGACCTCGTGCGGGACCATCTGCCGGAGTTCACCGGGGGCGGCCGGGACGCCGTCACGGTCCGCCATCCATGGAGCCACACCGCGCCGCTGCGGGCCGCCGACCGGGCCGCGGGCGGGGCCTTCGACCAGGGCTGGGACAAGCTCATCGCGCTGATCTGCGCCACGGACGCCGACCCGGACCGGATCCCCGGGCAGCGGGCGGCCCATCTGGGCCACGCCGGGTACCTGCTGCTCGGGGAGATCGTGGCCCGCCGCAGCGGTACCGCCTTCGCGGACTTCCTGCGCACCGAGGTCACCGAGCCGCTCGGGCTGAGCGCCGCGCTCGGCGGCCCGCCCGGTGCCCGCGTGGTGCAGGTGCCGTACCTCGGCCCCGCCGAGCTCGCGGCCCGCGTCGCCGCCTTCGCCGTCGCCGAGGGCTGCCACGGCGCATGTGTGGCCGGCTCCTGCGGCGGGGCGGCCGTCGCCGCCGAGGTCGTCCGCACCGGCGGTCTGCACCGGGGCCGTCGGCTGCTGCGCGAGGAGACCTGCGCGGCCCTCGTGCGCGCCCGGCGGACGCCGTGGACGAGGCGATGGGCGTGCCGGTGCGGTGGGGACTCGGGCTGATGCTGTACACGTTCGACTTCGGCCGGCACTGTTCGCCACGTACGTTCGGCCTACCGGAGGCAGTGCCTGCCTGGTCCTCGCGGACCCCGAGGCCGGGGCGACGATCGCGGCGCACCTCAACGGCAACGCCGCGCTCACCGAACGCGTCCGCTGCGACCACGCACTGTGCACGGCGGTCTGCCGGGATCTCGGTCTCGCCGCCCCCGGGGACCCGGGCCGCGCCCACCTGGCGCCGGCCTCGGCCTCGGCCTCATCCGAGAGCCGCCCGCCGTGGGGTTCCGCCCGCTTGGTGGGTGTCGTCCGATGGTGCGACGCTGGGTGGAGACGTGACCGACCCCGGGACTCCTGGAGGGCCGATGGGACGTGACGTCCCGGCGCTCGTCTTCACCCGCGAGGACCGCCGCCGGTACCGGATCAAGATGCACGGCTGCCTGGACGCGCTGGCGCAGATGCTGCGCGAGCAGCGGTTCGAGTCCGAGCGGCCCCAGGTCGGCCTGGAGATAGAGCTGAACCTGGTGGGCGACGACGCCGAGCCGGTGATGCGCAACAGCGACGTGCTCCAGGCGGTCTCGGACCCCGCCTGGTCCACCGAACTGGGCCGGTTCAACCTGGAGATCAACGTCCCGCCCCGGCGGCTGACTGCGGGCGGCCCCGACGCGTGGGAGGGCGAGATCCGCGCCGCGCTGAACCACGCCGACGAGCGGGCCCGTACGGTCGGCGCCCGGCTGATCATGATCGGGATCCTGCCCACACTGCGCCAGGAGGACATCGGCGAGGGCGCGCTGTCGGAGAACCCCCGCTACCGTCTGCTCAACGACCAGATCTTCGCGGCCCGGGGCGAGGACCTGCGCATCGAGGTGGACGGCGCCGACCGGCTGCGGACCTACGCGGACACGATCACCCCGGAGGCGGCCTGCACCAGCACCCAGTTCCATCTCCAGGTATCCCCCGAGGAGTTCGCCGCCTACTGGAACGCGGCCCAGGCGATCGCCGGCGTCCAGGTGGCGCTCGCGGCCAACTCCCCTTTCCTGTTCGGCAAGGAGCTGTGGCACGAGACCCGTGTCCCGCTGTTCGAGCAGGCCACGGACACCCGCCCGGAGGAGATCAAGGTGCAGGGCGTACGGCCCCGGGTGTGGTTCGGGGAGCGGTGGATCAACAGCGTCTTCGACCTGTTCGAGGAGAACCTGCGCTACTTCCCGGCGCTCCTCCCGCTGTGCGACGAACAGGACCCGGCCGAGACCCTGGACCGGGGTGACGTCCCCGAGCTCGGTGAACTCACCCTGCACAACGGCACGATCTACCGCTGGAACCGACCCGTGTACGCCGTCACGCACGAGGTGCCGCACATCCGGGTGGAGAACCGGGTACTGCCCGCCGGCCCGACCGTCGCCGACACGCTCGCCAACGGCGCCTTCTACTACGGTCTCACCCGGGCCCTGACCGAGGAGGACCGGCCGGTGTGGTCGCGGATGTCGTTCGCGGCGGCCGAGGACAATCTGCACACCGCCGCCCGGCACGGCATCGAGGCTCTGCTGTACTGGCCCGGGATGGGTGAAGTCCCGGTGCCGGAACTGGTGTTGCGCCGGCTGCTGCCGCTGGCGCACCGGGGACTCGCGCTCTCCGGCATGGACGAGGCGTGGCGCGAGCCGCTGCTCGGCATCATCGAGCAGCGCTGTGTGACCGCGCGCAACGGCGCGGTGTGGCAGAAGGAGACGGTCCACCACCTCGACGCCACCACGCACGCCAGCCGCCACGAGACACTGCGCCGGATGACCCAGCTCTACATCGACTACATGCACCTCAACGCCCCGGTGCACACCTGGCCGGTGGACTGAGCCGGCTCAGCCGCGGCCGCCCAGCAGGTTGACGGCCCGGTCGAAGGCCGAGTCCCGGTTCTTGGCGAACTCGTCCTTGGTGAAGACCGGTTCGGTCAGCTGCGGCGGTACGCCGGTGCCGTCGAAGGTGCGTCCGGTGCGGGTCAGGTACTCCTCGTTCGGCAGGGTGAAGGCGAGCCCGTCGGGCAGATGGCGCACCATGACGTCCGAGAAGACGCCCTGCGTGGCCTGCCCGATGCGCACGGTCCGTCCGGGCCGGTCGATGAGTGCCTGGGTGAAGGTCTCGCCCGCGCTGACCGTGGAGCCGCCGGTGAGGACGGCGACGGGGCCGGTGTAGCGGGGCGCGTCGGCGGGGACGACGGGCACGGGTTCGGGCCGGGTGTGCCGGGCGGGGTCGGCCGGGTCGTTGCGGGCGCGCTTGGCGTACGCGGTGTACGGCGTGTCCGTCAGCCGCTGGGCGATCCGGATGCCGAGGCTGTCGGCCCCTCCGCCGTTGACACGCAGATCGATGACGAGCCCCTTGAGCCGCTTCGTCCGCCCGGTGTCGAGCACGGTGTCCAACGCCCGGTCCAGTTCGGCCTGTTCTGCGGTGTACGGCGCGTCCTTGCCGGCGTATCCGCCGAAGCCGGAGATGCGCAGGTAGCCGAGGTCGCCCGGCAGGTCGGCGTAGGTGATCCGGCCGGCGCCGAAGTCCTGGCGGTGGGAGGCGTCCTCGAGGTCACGGGCGACGATGAACTTCTTGACCTTCGCGTCGAGTTCCTCGCTCGGCGCCTCGGTACCGGGGCGCACCTCGGCGAAATGCCGTTGGCCGTCGGCGACCACGACATGGGCGTCGTACAGGGGGCGCACCATCCGGCTGAGGATGCCGAAGAGCTGGTCCTTGGTGGTGTCCTGGTGGACCAGTGGCCGGTAGCGGTCGCGTACGGCGTGCCAGTCGATGCCCTTGGCGGCGAAGAAGGGGTAGTTCTCCTCGAAGGTCTGCCAGAAGACGTCGAAAGCGGTGCGCGGGTCGGTGGACGCCGGGCGTGCGCAGTCGGCGGGCAGGGCGGGCAGTCGGCGCAGCTGCCGGTGGCCCACCGAGCTGTCGGCGGCGAACAGCGCGTGCTCCCGGTCGTGCAGGGTCCGTACGGTCAGCACCGAGCCGTCGGCCGTCAGGTAGGTGCCCGGTCCGGTCTGCCGCGAGGTGTCGCCCTTGAGGCAGCTGACGGACGTCGTCTGATATTCCTGGAGCACTCCCCCGCCGGCGACGAGGACGGTGCCGTAGCCGTCCACGCGCCACACCCCGTCGGTGCCGGACGGGCCGGACGCGGCGGCGGCCGCGGCCGGCACGGCTCCGGCGGCGAGGGTCAGGACGGCGACGGTGGCCGTGAGGGTACGCACGATGGGGTCCTTCCGGTTCGGTGCACGCGGGACTCCACCGTCGCCGCTGCGCCCCTTGCCGCACCATCCGGAGGCCCGGTGCACCGGGCCTGGGGACAACCCCCGTACGCGCCTCACCCGGACCGGTGCACGCCGTTCAGGGGGACGCGTCGCGCGGTCAGGGTGCGGTGGCTGATCCGCCAGCCGTCGGGGGTGCGGACGAGGACGTCGTCGTAGGTGACGGAACCGCATGTGCCGTCCGCCCGGACACCCAGCCCCTTGGAGCGGGCGCGGACCCGGCCGTCCGCCTCCTCCCGCACGACGATGTTGGTGACGTGGTGCGCGACGGGATTGCCGTCTCCGAGTGCCAGCGCCGCATCCCGGACGGCGGCCAGACCCACCAGGGGCTCCTGGCCGAAGTCGGACACGTCGTAGACGATGTCCGGGGTGAACAGCTCGTCCATGCGGTCGAGTTGTCCGTCGTCCACGACATGACCGTGCAGTGCGATCAACTCGCCGATGGCGAGCCGGTCTTCGAGTCCCAGTGTCACGCACGTCCCCCTCGGCCCACTCCTGCGCGTACCCCCCGGCCGGGCGCTCCCGCTACGCCGCGCCCGGACACCGCGGCGCGTCCGGCAGATGGGTCTTCGCCCAGTCTCCCAGCTGCCGCAGCGCGGGCTCCAGGGCGGCCCCCGCCTCGGTCAGGCGGTAGGAGACGCGCAGCGGCGGGCCCTCGTCGACCTCACGCACGACGAGGCCGGCGGCGCCGAGCTCGGCGAGCCGGTCGGAGAGCATGCGTTCGCTGATGCCGGGGACGGCCCGGCGCAGGTCCGCGAAGTGCGCGGGCTGATCCACCAGGACGGAGACGATCGGACCGCTCCAGCGCTTTCCCAGCAGCTGGAAGACGCGGGTGATGCCGTCGTCCACCCGCTTGCACATCTCACCGTCGTGGTTCTGCTCCGCCGCCATGTGATCAGGGTACTACTTCACCGTAGGGAGGTGAAAAAAAGTAAGCCCCTGTGTTATTCATAGTTAGGTACGAAACTTCAGCCCGGGACGTCCGTGCCGGGCTGCCCTGATCCGTTTCCTGGAGTTCCCCATGGCCACCCTGCTGCACATCGACTCGTCCGTGTTCCCGGCCGAGATCTCGTCCTCCCGCTCCGTGACCGCGGCCTTCCGCAAGCACTGGGAGGAGCAGCACCCCGAGGGCACCGTCGTCTACCGCGACCTGAACGCCCAGCCCGTCCCGCACATCACCGCCGCCTCGCACACCGCCGGTTTCGTGGACCCCGCCGCCCACACGCCCGAGCAGGCCGCCGCCTTCGCCGAGCGCGTCCGGCTGATCGAGGAACTGGAGCAGGCGGACGCGGTGCTGATCGGCGCCCCGATGTACAACTTCTCGATCCCCTCGACCCTCAAGGCCTGGCTGGACAACGTCATCCTGATGGGCCGCACCGCGGGCGAGACCCAGTCCGCCAAGGGCACCCCGGTGACCGTCGTCGCGAGCCGCGGCGGCTCGTACGAGCCGGGCACCCCGCGCGAGGACTTCGAGTACGTGCGCAACTACCTCGGTGCCGCCCTCGGCGCGGGCCTCGGCCTGGACGTCGACTTCATCGTCCCGGAGCTGACGATGGCCCCGCAGAACCCGGCGATGGCCGAGCTGGTCCCGCTGTACGAGGCCTCCCGCGACCGCGCCCTGGAGGAGGCCGCCACGAAGGCCGGACAGCTCGTGGAGCGCCTGGCCGCCTGAGCCCGTCGCGTCCGACCCGGGTACCGCCGACGAGGCCGGACCCGGGTCGACGTGTGTCAGTGCGCGAAGACCGTGCTGGCCAGCGCCACGTTGACCGCGGTACCGGCCAGGATGCTCAGCGGCGCGTTGCGGCGCCACAGGTGCACGCCGACGGTGACGGCTAGCGCCGCGAGCGGGGCCAGTACGGCGGTGCGGGTGACCGGCAGGTCGCGCAGGCAGTAGACGACCAGGATCACCATGATCCCGGCGGGCATCCGGGACTGGAGATACCGCACGGTGCGGCTCGCGCGCAGCGGGCCGAGCACGGCGAAGGGCAGGGCGCGCAGGCCCCAGGTGACGGCGGCGGAGACGAGGACCGCGGCGACGAGGTACGGCGTGTCAGGCATGGCGCGGGTTGTCCTTGGTGGTCAGGTGACGGACGAGGAGCCCGACGGTGAACAGGGCGAAGGCGGCGAGGAGCAGGCTGCCCGGGAAGAGGAGCCGGGCGGCGAGCGCGCCGAGCAGGGCGAGCACCGGTGTCGGCAGATCGCCCCGCCGGTCGCGGACGGCCTCCAGCGCCAGCACGGCGAACAGCGCGGTGAGCGCGAAGTCCAGGCCCTGGACCCGGTCGGGGACGAGGGACCCGAGCAGCGCCCCGGCCGTGGCTCCACCCGCCCAGTACAGGTGCATGAAGAGCTGGAGCCAGAGGATCCGGCGGCCGGACCAGGCACGGGCCTGCTCCCCGGCGGTCAGCGCGTAGGCCTCGTCGCACAGCGCGAAGGTGCCGTATGCCTTGCCGAGCCGCCCCCGCACCCGGTCCAGCGGGAAGGACAGGGCGTAGAAGACGTGCCGCACGTTCACCAGGAACGCGGAGACGGCGACCGAGACCAGCGGTACGGCGGCGGCGACCAGCCCGACGAGCAGGAACTCGAAGGAGCCGCCGTAGACCAGCGCGCTGGACAGGGTCGCCCACCACCAGTCGATGCCGGAGCGGGCGACGAGGACACCGAAGGCGACACCGAGCGGGACGAAACCCAGTCCCACGGAGGCGGAGTCCCGCAGCGCGGCCCGCGCCTCCGAGGGGCTCCGCGACGGCGGGACGGCCACGGACGAGGAGGGGGACACGCCACGGCCGACGGCAGGAGATATGTGCATGGCGACATTTTAGGACAGAGTTTGCGTCACATGGTTGCCAAAAATGTCCGTACAATGCCCTCATGCGCAACGAAGTGAGCCTGGATGCCATCGACCGCGACATTCTGTTTCACCTGCGCCGGGACGGGCGGCTGACCAACGTCGAGCTGGCCCAGCGGGTGGGCCTGACCCCACCGCCCTGCCTGCGCCGGGTCAAGCGGCTGGAGGAGGCCGGTGTCATCACGGGATACCGGGCGGTGGTGGACCCCGAGGCGCTCGGCCGCGGGCTGGAGGTGCTGATCGACATCGAGGTCAGCGCCAACGACCGCACGACGTTCCTGGAGTTCGAGGACGTCGTGGCCGGATACGAGGAGGTCGTCGAGTTCCGCCGGATGTACGGCCGCCCGGACTATTTCGTCCGCGTCGCCGTCGCCGACCACGCGGCGTACGAGGCCTTCCTGGTGGACAAGCTCAGCGCACAGCCCTGCGTCCTGCGTATCGACTCCCATCTGACCATGAAGGCGATCAAGTCCGGCCCGTGAGCGCGGCGCGAGCAGGATGTACGGTGCATCTACCTGCTCGACGCCCCGCGATCATGGACACCCCGAGGAGAGTCACCCGTTGTCCGCGAGCTACTTCGAACGCATCGATCCGCACCGCTACAAGCCCACGGCGCACGCGAGCGGCGCGTGGGACACCGACGAGATGCACTTCAGCCCGCTCGCCGGTCTTGTCGTCCACGCGATCGACGGGTATCTCGCCGAGCGGCCGCGGCCGGGCGGACTGCTGGTCTCCCGGATCAGTTTCGACATCCTGGGGCGGCTCGCGCTGGACGAGTGCGAGATCCGGGTGGAGTCGATCCGGCCCGGCCGCACCATCGAACTCCTCGAAGCGGCCGTGGACATCGCCGGGCGGACGGCCGTACGGGCGCGTGCCTGGCTGCTGGCCGAGGGGGACACCCGTGCCGTGGCCGGTGGCGGTGACGCCCGGCTCACCCCGCCGCCTGACACGATCACCGCGCGGTCGCTCGGCGCCGTGTGGCCCGGCGGACACTGCGCGTCCGTCGACTTCCGGCCGCTCGCTCCCGCGGAACCGGGCCGCGCCGCGGCCTGGATCTCCACACACCTCGACCTCGTCGCCGGCGAACCGAGCAGCCCTCTCGCGTCCTACGTCGCCCTGATCGACACCGCCAACGGCATCGCCGTACGACGCTCGCCCGCCGAGTGGATGTTCCCCAACGTCGACCTGACGATCCACCTCCACCGCCAACCGGAGGGCCACTGGGTCGGGTTGGACACCACGGTCGTCTTCGGCCCGACCGGCCAGGGCCTGACCAGCTCCGTCCTGCACGACCTGACCGGCCCGGTCGGCCAGGCCCAGCAGACCCTCACCGTGCGCCCGCTGCCGGGCGCGTGACCTCCCACCGCGCGGGCGAGCCCACGAGGCGCTGATCAGATGGCATACGGTGCTGTCATGCGCGTCGACTACTCGCCCGAGTCCCTGAAAGCCGGGGCGTTCTACCGTCTGCTCACATCCGTCGTCGTACCCCGGCCGATCGCCTGGGTCTCGACCCTCGCACCGGACGGGGAGACGGCGAACCTGGCTCCTACGACGTTCTGAGGAAAGCGATGACGGTCTGGCCGGCACGCTAACGTGCGTACAGGATGGTCGGCAAGGTAGTGACTTGCCGTCGGCCGGGAATCCAGACCCACGCGCCCTCGAGCAGCGGCAGTCGGCCGAGGTCGTGCGGCTCGCCGTCGCCCTGATCCCCGACGTACGCCCGGCGCCCAATGACCCCAAGGCACTTACACAAGATCACAGACACGCCCGAGCCAACCATTGGTTCCAGCCCGGAACGGACTTCGGTTCGTCACCTCCTCGGCTCCGCCCAGAGGTCGGGCGGGATGATACCGGCAGAGCGGCCATGGGGGTCCAGGAGGCGCCCGAGCAGCTTGTCCTGGCGCAGGGTGATGACGCGGTCGACGATGTCGAGGCTCGGGTGGGCCGTGGCGAGCTGGGTCTCCAGGCGCAGTACGTCGCTGACGGAGTGCAGGCTGGCCTGGAGAATGAGGTTGTGGGGGCCGGTGACGGCGGCGCAGTTGCGGGTTTCGGGCAGGCGGATGAGGGCGTGGCCGATCTCGGGGAGCTCGGCGGGTGGGACTTTCGCCCAGAGGGTGACCGAGACGGGCCAGCCGCCGAGGGGGCGGGCGAAGTCGCAGCGGAATCGTAGGAGGCCGCGTCGGGTGAGGTGTTCGGTGCGGCGCTTGGCGGTGTTGAGGCTGACGCCGAGATCGTTGGCCAGGGTCTGGTAGGGAGCACGGCCGTCGTGGGCGAGCCGGGTGATGAGGGCGCGGTCGAAGTGGGTGATCTCGCCCGGGGCGACAGGAGTTTGGGCCGGGGGCGGGCCGGTCAGCTGGGCTCGTTGGTCGGGGCCCAGGGCGGCGATGCGCCATCGGCCGCCCTCTGTGAACATGTGGGTGACGATTCGGGCCTGCACGGCTGCGATCCCGGGAAGGTGCGGGAGCAGGTCGAGGGTGTAGCGAGAGAGGGCCATCAGGTCGCGGGTGGCGACGATGGCGAGGATGTCGTGGCCGGCCGCGGCGCGCTCGATCGTGAGCATGTGGGAGTGGACGCTCAGCGTCCGGGCGACCTCTGCGGTGGCTCCCGGGGCGCAGTCGATCACGACGAAGGCCACGCAGATCTGCTCGAACAGGCGTGGGCCGGGTGAGAAGCCCACCCAGGCGGCGCCTTGGTCGGCGAGGCGGCCGAAGCGGCGCGCGACGGTGACCGGGTCGACATCCAGGGCGCGCCCGAGCTCGGTCCATGAGGCCCGCGGCTGCAGCTGCAGGGCGTTGATGAGCGCCAGCTCGTCCTCTGTCAGCAGAGGCGGTGCATCATCCTGCACATCTCTGGCTCGTGAGTCAGAATCCTGCGTTTGGTGGCTTTCGTGCGTCACTCTCCCATTGTGGACTGCACAGGCCCGCACCTGGCGAGCGTGAAGGAGGGCCGGAGCATGAGTTACGGCGACTATCAGAACGAGATCTATCTGGCCGGGCTGCGCGGGGTGGTGCCGCCTTTCCCGATGACGTACGACGAACTGGAGCCGCTGGCCCAGGCCGCGATGCCCGCCTCGGTCCGCTCCTATGTCGCGGGCGGCGCCGGTGACGAGCAGACGCAGCGGGCCAACGTCACCGCGTTCGACCGCTGGGGTCTGGTGCCGCGCATGATGGTGGGGGCCACGGAGCGGGATCTGTCCGTCGACCTGTTCGGAATGCGCCTTCCCTCGCCGCTGTTCATGGCCCCGGTCGGCGTGATCGGGCTGTGCGCCCAGGACGGCCACGGCGATCTCGCCACCGCGCGCGCCGCCGCCCGCACCGGCGTGCCGATGATCGCCTCCACCCTGACCGTCGATCCGCTGGAGCAGGTCGCCGCCGAGTTCGGTGACACACCGGGCTTCTTCCAGCTCTACACGCCCACCGACCGCGAGCTGGCCGAGAGCCTGGTCCACCGTGCCGAGAAGGCCGGGTTCAAGGGCGTCGTGGTCACCCTGGACACCTGGATCACCGGCTGGCGCCCCCGCGACCTCGGCGTCAGCAACTTCCCTCAGCTACGTGGGAACTGCCTGGCCAACTACACCAGCGACCCCGTCTTCCGTTCCCGCCTCGCCCGCAGCCCGGAGGACGACCCGAAGGCCGCGGTCACCCAGTGGGCACGGATCTTCGGCAACCCGCTCACCTGGGACGACCTGTCCTGGCTGCGCTCGATCACCGACCTGCCGCTGATCCTCAAGGGGATCTGCCACCCCGACGACGTCCGCCGCGCCAAGGACGGCGGCGTGGACGGCGTCTACTGCTCCAACCACGGCGGGCGCCAGGCCAACGGTGGCCTGCCCGCTCTCGACGCGCTGCCCGGCGTGGTCCGGGCCGCCGACGACATGCCCGTCCTGTTCGACTCGGGCGTCCGCACGGGAGCCGACATCGTCAAGGCGCTCGCCCTGGGCGCCACCGCCGTCGGCGTCGGCCGCCCCTACGCATACGGCCTCGCCCACGGCGGCGAAGCCGGCCTCGTCCACGTACTGCGGGCCCTGCTCGCCGAGGCCGACCTGATCATGGCCGTCGACGGCTATCCCACCCTCGCCGACCTCACCCCCGACACCCTCCGCCGCCTCACCTGACACCCCCCGCGAGTCGGAACGGGACACACCGACGGCCCCTCGCTGACCGAGCCGTTGGCTCTGGCCCACCACCTCAGCCGACCCGGCCGTCATGCAGGCCGTTACCGAACGGACGGCGTGCGACGTTCAGGAAAGCATTCGAGCCTTCGCTGAGAAACGCCCACCCCTTCGGCAGGCCCGTTGAACCCGAAGCCCAGCTTCAGCAAGAAAGTCGATGAAAACCATGACCGAGCCGTCCACCGTCCGCAGCGTGACCTACGACCTGCTGCGGACCCTGAGCCTCACCACCGTCTTCGGTAACCCCGGTTCCACCGAACAGCCCTTCCTGCAGGACTTCCCCGAAGACTTCACGTACGTTCTGGCACTGCAGGAGGCGTCCGTCATCGCCATGGCCGACACCTTCGCCCAGGTGACCGGCCGCCCCGCACTGGTCAACCTGCACTCCTCGGCCGGTGTGGGCAACGCGGTGGGCAACCTGGTGGCGGCCTACCACGGAAACACGCCCCTGATCGTCACTTCCGGCCAGCAGCACCGGGAGCTGGTGATCGGCGATCCGTACCTCGGCAACCGCGAGGCCACCACGCTGCCCAAGCCATGGGTGAAGTGGTCGTACGAACCGGCCCGCGCCGAAGACGTCCCGGAGGCGTTCATGCGGGCCTACGCCGAGGCGCTGCAGCCGCCGACAGGCCCTGTCTACTTGTCGATTCCGATGGACGACTGGAAGCGGCCCCTGGCCGGCTTCACCCGGACCCGCACCGTCAGTGACCGGGTTGCCCCGGACCCCGTGCGGCTGCGTACGTTCGCCGAGCGCATCTCTGCCAGCCGTCGCCCCGCCCTGGTCTTCGGACCCGAGGTGGACCGCGCCGGTGGCTGGAACGCGGCCGTGGCCCTGGCGGAGAAGCTGCGCGCGGCCGTCTACGGCGCCCCGCTGCTGGACCGTGCCTCCTTCCCCGAGGACCACCCTCTCTTCGGCGGCCCGCTGGGCATGTCGGTGAAGACCATCAGCGACCGGCTGGCCGGACACGACCTGGTGGTCGTGATCGGTGCCGAGGTGTTCCGCTACTACCCCTACGTACCCGGCGACTATCTCCCTGAGGGCGCCGAACTGCTGCAGATCACTGGCAACCCTGCGGTCGCCGCGGCGGCGCGGGTCGGCGACAGCCTCCTGGGCGATCCCAGGACGACGATCGAGCTGCTCCTGGACATGGTCACGGAGGGGTCGACACGGACCGCTCCGGAACCGATGCCGCGCCCGCGCGTGCTGCCCCAGGCGCCGAACACCCCGCTCACCCCGCCGGAGGTCTACGCCACCCTGAGCCGGGTCCGCCCGTCGGACGCGGTCATCGTCAACGAGTCGACCTCCACGATGGCGCAACAGATCGAGTGGCTCCCTACCACCCGGACCGGATCGTTCTTCGCAACGGCCAGCGGAGGCATCGGCTGGGGCACCCCGGCCGCCGTGGGCGTCGCACTGGGCGACCGGGACAGGGGCGTCGAACGGCCGGTGATCGGCCTGATCGGTGACGGTTCCTTCCAGTACTCCGTGCAGGCCATCTACACGGCGGCTCAGCACGACCTCCCGATCGTCTACGTGGTCATGCGCAACCAGGAGTACTCCATCCTCAAGTCGTTCGCCGTGCTGGAGGAGACCCCGGGTGTGCCGGGGCTCGACCTGCCGGGGCTGGACGTCGCCTCGGTGGCCCGGGGCTTCGGATGCCGCGCAGTGGACGTGGAGACGACCGAGGACCTGGAGCGGGAGTTCAAGGCGGCTCTGTCCGCCGGCACCACCACCGTCATCGTCGTCGCCACGCAACCCCAGAAGGCGATGTTGTAGGCCGCGAGGCTCGCACGATCGCAAAGAGACCAGCGGAGAGGAAAGCAATCATGGACTTCGGACTGAAGGACCGCGTGTACATCGTCACCGGCGGCACCCGGGGGCTGGGCATGGCCACCGCGCGCGAATTGGTGGCCGACGGGGCGAGGGTGGTCGTCAGCGGCCGAGACGAGAAGTCGGTGGCCGCTGCCGTGGCGGAACTCGGCGGGCCGGAGCAGGCGGTCGGCGTCGTGGCCGACAACGCCGACACCGGGACCCCGGACCGGCTGATCGCCACGGCCCACGAGACCTTCAAGCGGCTGGACGGGGTTCTCATCAGTGTGGGCGGGCCTCCGGCAGGTACATCGGACACCATCGACGACGACCAGTGGCGCGCCGCCTTCGAGTCGGTCTTCCTCGGCGCGGTACGGCTCTCCCGCGCCGCCGCCGGCGAACTGGGCGAGGGCGGAGTCATCGGCCTGGTCCTGTCCAGCTCCGTGTACGAGCCGATTCCCGGCCTCGCGATCTCCAACGCCCTGCGGCCGGCCCTGGCCGGCTACGCGAAGAACCTCGCGAACGAGCTGGGCCCGAGAGGCATCCGCGTCGTCGGCCTCCTGCCCGCCCACATCGAAACCGACCGGGTGCGCGAACTCGACGCACGGCACGGCGACGCGGAGGCCGCCCGTGCCCGTGCGATCGCCGGTGTACCCCTGCGCCGCTACGGAAGCCCGGACGAGTTCGGCCGCAGCGCCGCCTTCCTGCTCTCGCCCGCAGCGTCGTACCTCACAGGCGTGATGCTGTCGATCGACGGCGGCGTGCGCATGGGGTTCTAGCAGTCTCCTTGGTCAAGAGCGCGTGCCGAGCGCATCCGTGCCAGGGCGGTCGAGGGAGGGGCGAGTCCGTCGGGCGCGCCGGGTCCGCCTCCGGTGGCGGTTTCGCGCCGGAGCCTGCCGCAGAACCGATTGCGCCACCAGGAAGACGGGCGACGATCCGACCGCGTGGGCACAGGAGTTGATCGCCCATTACAGCAAGCCGGTGAACGCGGCCCTCCTTCGGGGAGGGGCCGCCGCGGCCGGCGATAGCGAGTCGGACTGCCTCCGCGACCGCCGGGCGGAAGCGGCCGCCTTCGCCGGTCGGCCCAGCAGCACCTTCAGCGACGACCAGATCGTCGACAAGGTCGTGGCCTCCATCATTTACCGGGCCATCTTCCTTCCGTGGACGCTGGCCGCGCTGGACGCACACACCTACGTCGATGACCTTTGCGACCTGTCCGCCTGATCCTCGCCTCTCGTGAGCGGTTCCGGCCTGCCGACCGGGGGCACGCTCGGCCTCTTGTCGGGGATGGCGCCTGGCGTCTCATCCGGCGGCGGCGCGGTTTCCCTCGTTTCCGCGATACGTCTGGTCGGCGGGTTCTGCTGCATGGGCGCCGGGTTCCTGTGGGTGGAGTGGGGCACGCCGAGGCTCGTCGTGCGCCAACCGTACTGGTGAGCCTGCGCGGCCTCTAGGCGGACCGACCTGGGGGGCGGCGCCCCGTTCGACCTCAACCGAGCGCCTTGCTCCGGAGCCGCTCAGTCTTCGGCACGGTACGAGACAGGTTCATCGACGGACCGGCAGACGGACTGACAGGCGAAGACAGGACACAGGACCGGACCTGAGACCAGACCCGGGTGCCACCACTGGGTGGAGACAGCTGACGTCCGCTGCCCAGGGCGTCGACACCGTGCGCCGTGGGAACGCGCTGCAGGGCCGTGCTCCGCATGGCGATGAAACAAGCACGCCTCCGGCCCGAGCACACCTCGTGAGCTGGGCGGTACGCGTGCGGTCGCCGTTGTGCCGTGCTATGAGCGGACCCTATCCTCACCAATGTGGCGACTTCCGAGACCCGGAGGCATCCCGCGCAGCCCGCCGGCTGCGGCTCTGGCGGTCTCGTGGGGCGCGCGGACGAGCTGGAGCTGATCGACTCGCTGCTCGCCAACGAATACCGCACCGAGTACGGCGCCGTCGGCCCCGCTCTGCTGCTACGCGGTGGCCCGGGGGTGGGGAAGACCACGCTGCTTGATGTCGCCGCGGCTCGTGGAAGCGCCGCCGGCAGGCGAGTGCTGCGCGCCGGCGGTGTGCAGTTCGAGGCCGGGATCAGCTTCGCGATGATCCATCAGATGTTTTACTCGCTGCGCCCGGAGGCCGATCGGTTGCCCGAACCGCAACGGGACGTTCTCCGTCGCCTCTTCGACCTGACGCCAGAAGCTCTGCCGGACCCGCTGACCGCCGGGACGGCCATACTCGCCCTGCTCGGCGCAGCCGCCGCCGAATCACCGCTGCTGCTGGTGGCCGACGACGCGGCCTGGATCGACCCGGCCAGCGCCACGGCGCTGGCCTTCGCCGTGCGCCGGCTGGCCCAGGCTTCCGTGGTACTGCTGGCCGCCGCCCGCACCGGGCTGGAAGGGCCTCTCCACCACGCCGGGCTGCCGGAACGGACGGTGCCACCCCTGGACGACCAGGCGGCGACGGAGCTTTTGAAGACCCGGTGGCCGGAGCTGGCGCCGACCGTGCGACGCCGACTGCTCGCCCAGGCCGCGGGCAACCCACTCGCCATCCAGGAACTGCCCACGACACTGAACGACCGGCAGCGCTCCGGCGCACAGCCACTGCCCGGTGCGCTGCCCCTGTCCGAGCGGCTACTGGCCACCTTCGTCCCTGAGCTCGATCAGCTGCCCGGCTCGACCAGAAAGGCACTCCTGCTGGCCGCACTGGCGGCCGACGACGACCTGGACACCATCAAGGCCGCCACCCAGGGCTCCCTGGACCTGGACGACCTGGCCCCGGCACAGCGGGCCCGTATGGTCCACGCCGACACCGCCTCCGGACAGGTCACCTTCAGCCATCCGCTGACACGCTCGGCGGTCGTGTACCTGGCCCCGCCGGGCGAGCGCCGGGCCGCGCATCAGGCACTCGCCGAGGCCCTGGCCTTCGACCCCGAGCGGCAGGCGTGCCATCTGGCCGCGGCCAGCACCGGACCCGACGAGACGGTGGCCCGGGCGCTGGACAAGGCGGCCCTGCTCGCGCGGCGCCGCGGCCGTGCCTCGACCGCGGTGGCGACCTTGGTGCGCGCGGCGGAACTCAGCCCGCACCCCGGAGACCGGTCCCGGCGCCTGGTCGAGGCCGCCCACCTCGCCACCATGGCCGGACAGCTCGACCAGGTCACCTGGCTGCTGGCGGACGCCGGGCAGACCCCGCAGACCCCGGATGCGCTGGTCTTCGCCGCCACCGCCCACCTGCTCACGAACGACGAAGGCGACGTTTCCGCCGCGTACCGGCTGCTGACCCGGGCGCTCGACGCCGGCGAGGACGCCGGGCCGGACTCCTGGGACAGGTACGGCATCCTCTACGCGCTGCTGCTGGTCAGCCTCTACACCCTGCGGCCGCAGGCGTGGGAGCTGCTCAGGAAGGCCATGGTCCGCTTCGAGCCTGAACAGGTCGTCTCCTTCCAGCTGTGTTACGACGCGTATGTCGACCCCACCCGGACCTCGGATTCCATCCGGGACGGCCTGGCCTGCGCCTTCGCCGCGCTCCCGCCGGCCGCCGACCCCTGGGAGGTGATTCCGCTGGCCTTCGCCGCGGTCGCGATGGACACCCTGTCCGACTACCGCTACGCGGTCCGCGGCATGATCGAGCGGGAACGTGACGGCGGCGCCATCGCCATGGTGGTGCCCGCACTGATGCTGCTCTGCCAGGACTCCTACGTGCACGGCCGTTGGGACGAGGCCGAGAACCTCGCGTACCAGGGGCTGGAGCTGGCGACGGGCTACGGCTACTCGTTCTGGGAGCGGCAGATCCGGGCCGTGCTGGCATCCGGTGCCGCGTTGCGCGGCGACGTGGACCTGGCCCGGGCCCGCAGCAAGGAGACCACCACCTGGGCAGCGCCCCGCGGCATGGGCGTCACCCTGGCATACGCCCGATCAGCCAGCCATCTCGCGGCCATGGGCCAAGGCGACTTCGAGGAAGCCCACACCCAGGTGGCGCAGATCGACCCGCCCAGCGCCCCCAGCGCAGGCATCCCCAACCGGTGGGTGGTGCTCGACCTGGTCGAGGCGGCGATGCGCACCGGCCGACGCGAGGAGGCCCGCGCACACGTCGTTGCCGCCCAGCAGGCCGGCCTCCACCGCATCGGCACGCGCATCGCGATCATCACGGCCGGAGCCGCGGCCGTGGCCGCGGACGACGACGAGGCCGGCGCCCTGTTCGAGGCGGCCCTGGCCCTGCCGGAAGCCACCCGCTATCCCTGGGAGCAGGCACGCATCCAGTTCGCCTACGGACAGTGGCTGCGCCGCACCCGGGACACCGCCCACGCTCGCATCCAGCTGCATGCCGCCATGGAGACCTTCGACCGGATCGGCGCGCGAGCGATGGTGCAGCGCGCCCGCAACGAATTGCGCGCCACCGGCGTGGCCGCCACCGCGCGATCGGACACGACAGCGCCGGAACTGACCGCCCAGGAACGGCAGATCGCCGAACTGGCCGCCACCGGACTCACCAACAAGGAGATCGGCGCCCGGCTGTTCCTGTCCCACCGCACAGTCGGCTCCCACCTGCACCGGCTCTTCCCGAAACTCGGCATCACCACCCGCGCCGCGCTACGCACCGCACTGGAGGCCCGCGCCTCCGAAACCGATTCCGCCGGTGAATTCCAGTCATAGACGCGCAAGGACATGATCGGCCTGTACCTCTGCTCATGTCGCAGGTAGGGATGCACCCGGGTGGCCGGCGGCCGCAGCAGATCCGAGTCGTTCCGGCCGATCCCCTCGATGTCCCCGAGCGCTTCGAGTTCGCAGAAGCAGGCACGGAGGTCGGTGGTCCAGGACATCGGTGCTGGTTCCCTACCGTGCGGGAGAGTGGCGCATGCCGTGCCGGCGCTGTGCCGACGGCACATGAAGGTCCAACTGGTCCAGGACGCGGACGACGACATGGCTGACCGGATCCCGGAACATCTCGGGACGGTTGTAGAAGGCCGGTATCGGAGGGACGATCCTCGCCCCCATGCGCGAGAGCGCCAGCATGTTCTCCAGGTGGCTCTCACTGAGTGGGTCCCGTGCCACGAGTACCAGCCGACGTCCCGCCTTCAGTGTCACGTCGGCCGCACGGGCAATGAGTCCCTCGGCACAGCCGGTGCATATGCCGGCCAGCGTCTTCAAGCTGCACGGCGCGATGACCATGGCGTCCACCGGAAATGATCCCGACGAGATCGGCGCGCCCTGGTCGTTCCACGCGTACGTTGCGTCCGCGAGGTCGGTGACCTCGTGCGCCGACAATCCGGTCTCCAGCCGCACGGTTGTCCTGGCCCACGGCGACAACACCAGATGGGTCTCCACATCCGGCTGCTGCCGCAACCGGCGCAACAACTCGATACCGAATACGGCCCCCGTCACCCCCGTCATCCCCACGATCATTCTCCGTGGCATGGGTATCCACCGCCTTCGCATGCGATCACTTCGAGCGGAACGACCCACGCATCGTGAATGTCCTGAGTGCGAACGAGCCGCTCGAGACGGGCTACGTCCGATTCTCATCCCGCGGCGGGGCCGTTCCGCATGCGTCAGATGACTGAAGAACCCGGGAGCGGTCGTACAGGAAGGCGACTGGCTCAAGTCGATGCAGTCAATCGACCGAAGACGAAGCCGTGAGCCGCGACGTAGTTTCGCGCTGAGTCGATGCTCTGAGTTTCCCCGTCGACGCTCCGTACGGCCGAAGGACGCCATCATGACCGAGAAGTCCACTGTCCGCAGCGTCACCTACGACCTGCTGCGCTCCCTGCAGCTCACCACCGTCTTCGGTAACCCCGGTTCCACCGAGCAGACGTTCCTGCAAGAGTTCCCCGACGACTTCCAGTACGTCCTGGCCCTCCAGGAAGCGTCGGCCATCGCGATGGCCGACGCCTTCGCACAGGTCACCCGCCGCCCGGCATTGGTCAACCTGCATTCCTCGGCGGGCCTGGGCAACGCCCTGGGCAACCTCGTCGCCGCCTACCGGGGGAACACCCCGCTCATCGTCACCTCAGGGCAGCAGCACCGGGAACTGCTGATCGGCGAGCCCTACCTGGGCAACCGAGAGGCGACCACGATGCCCAAGCCCTGGGTGAAATGGTCGTACGAGCCCGCCCGGGCTCAGGACGTCCCCGAAGCCTTCCTGCGCGCCTACGCGGTCGCGCTCCAGCCCCCGACGGGACCGGTCTACCTCTCCATCCCGATGGACGACTGGAACCAGCCCCTGGCCGGCTTCACCCGGACCCGCACCGTCAGTGACCGGGTTGCCCCGGACCCCGTGCGGCTGCGTACGTTCGCCGAGCGCATCTCTGCCAGCCGTCGACCCGCCCTGGTTTTCGGACCCGAGGTGGACCGCGCCGGTGGCTGGAACGCGGCCGTGGCCTTGGCGGAGAAGCTGCGCGCGGCCGTCTACGGTGCCCCGCTGCTGGACCGCGCTTCCTTCCCCGAGGACCACCCCCTCTTTGGCGGCCCACTGGGCATGTCGGTGAAGACCATCAGCGACCGGCTGGCCGGACACGACCTTGTGATCGTGATCGGCGCCGAGGTCTTCCGGTACTACCCCTACGTACCCGGCGACTACCTCCCGGCCGGCACCGAACTGCTGCACATCACCGCCGACCCCGCCGTCGCCTCGTACGCACGCATGGGCGACAGCCTCCTGGGCGACACGAAAACGGCCATCGAGCTGCTGTTCGACCTGGTCGAGGAGGGCGCGGCACGCACCGCACCCGAACCCGTGCCACGACCCCGGCAACTCCCCCAGACCCCCAGCAGCCCACTCACTCCGCCGGAGGTCTACGCCACCCTGAGCAAGATCAGGCCGCCGGATGCGGTCATCGTCAACGAGTCGACCTCCACGATGGCGCAGCAGATCGAGTGGCTCCCCACCACCCGGACCGGATCGTTCTTCGCCACGGCCAGCGGCGGTATCGGCTGGGGTACCCCGGCGGCCGTCGGCGTCGCACTGGGCGACCTTGCGAACGGGGTCAGCCGGCCGGTGATCGGGTTGATCGGTGACGGCTCCTTCCAGTACTCCGTGCAGGGCATCTGGACAGCCGCCCAGCACCAGCTGCCGATCGTGTACGTGGTCATGCGCAACCAGGAGTACTCCATCCTCAAGTCCTTCGCGGTCCTGGAGGAGACCCCGGGCGTGCCGGGCCTGGACCTGCCCGGTATCGACATCGCCTCCCTGGCCCGCGGCTACGGCTGTCGCACCGCCGAGGTGGAGACCACGGAAGAGCTGGAAAAGGCGTTCAACGCAGCCCTGCACGCCGACACCACCACGGTCATCGTGGTCTCCACCCAGCCCCAGAAGGCCATGCTGTAGCGCTGGTTCAGAGCACGCCAGGGCACCCCGTCCTCTCTACTGGTTCCCTCACTGCGGCTGCTGGTCACGGCCTGCGTCTCCGAGTTCCTTGAGTAGCAACGTCAGGGTCGCGAGCCGCTCGGGCCCGAGCAGTTCCTCGATCCACCGGCTTGTCTCCTGGGCCTGTCGGCGGCCCAGGGCAGCGCGTTCATGCCCGGCAGGCGTCAGCGTGACCAGTTGCCGACGGCGGTTGTGGGGATCCGTGCTCTTGGTGATCAGGCCGCGGGCGACGAGCCGGTCGAGAAGGGGAGTGAGCGTCGACCGGTCGACCGCGGCGAGTGAGCCGAGGGTCTTCTGGTCAAGGTCTCCGTGCTCGCCCAGGACGTGCAGCACGGCGAACTGCGGGGGTGTGAGGTCGCCGCTGCGCTGCTGCCACGAGGCGTTCACCGCCTGCGAGGCGCGGCGTAGCTGGTGGGCCATGCCGTCTTCCAGCGTCCCGTCGTATCGCGCTCCGGTCGTCATGGCTCCAGATTACCTCCGTGCACTGTGATTCCGTACACGGACTATTTGCGAATGGAAGCGTCGCGCGCTAGCTTGTTCCGTGTACGGACTTACCGTGTACGAAAGGTGGCCCCATGTCCCGACGTGTGATCTTGGGGATGACTGGAGCGACCGGCGCCGTCTTCGGTGTCGAGCTGCTTCGCCGGCTGCGGGAGCAGCCGGACGTGGAGACCCATCTCGTTCTGTCTCAGTGGGCCAGGGCGACCATTCATCTGGAGACCGACCTGTCGGTCCGTGAAGTCACCGACCTGGCGGACGTCACCTATGCGTGGAACGACCAGGGGGCGGCGATTTCGTCAGGGTCGTTCCGGGCCGACGGGATGATCATCGCGCCGTGCAGCATGAAGACCCTCGCCGGAATCCGGACCGGATACGCCGACGGGCTCATACCCCGTGCCGCCGACGTCACGCTGAAGGAACGGCGCCCCTTGGTGCTCGTGCCGAGGGAGACCCCGCTCAGCGAAATCCATCTCGAGAACATGCTGGCGCTCTCCCGCATGGGAGCGAGGATCGTGCCGCCGATGCCGGCCTTCTACAGCCGTCCGAAATCCATTGACGAGCTCGTTGAGCATGTCGTTGTCCGTGTGCTGGATCAGATGGACATCGAGGTGTCCTCGGCGCAGCGCTGGGACGGAATGCCTCGTCCCTCCGAACTGAAAGGCGTAAGTAACTGATGTCTGAAATCAATGATTTCCGGTCCTACATCTCCGCGCTCGAAGGGCTGGGTGACATCCAGCGCATCTCGCGTGTGATCGATCCGAACCTGGAAGCGTCGGCCGTCACCCGGCGGTCCACCGAGAACGGCCGACCCGCCCCGTTCTTCGAGCACCTCAGCGGAGTCGGCGAAGGGTTCCGCATGATCGGCGCCCCGGGCGCCCTGTCCAGCATTCCCGGGCATCCGCTGGCACGAATCTCGGTCTCCCTCGGCCTGCCCTACACGACGACCGCCGCCGAACTGGTGGAACACCTGAGGGCAGCAGGTACCAAGGACCTGCTCCCGCCGCGGCGGGTGGCGGCCGGCTCGGCGCCGTGCAAGCAGAACATCCTGACGGGTGACGAAGCCCGTCTCGACCGATTCCCCATCCCGCGCGTCCACCAGGACGACGGCGGCCCCTACGTCAACACGTGGGGTGTGATCGTCGCCAGGACACCCGACGGCCGGTGGACGAACTGGTCCATCTCCCGGATCATGAAGATCGACGACCAGCACATGACCGGACTGGTGCTGCCGAGCCAGCACCTCGGCATGATCTGGCGCGAGTGGGAGGCCATCGGTAAGCCGATGCCCTACGCCCTCGTCCAGGGCGGCGACCCGGGCATCGGCGTCGTCGGCGGCATGACCGTCCCGACCGAGGTCGACGAGGGCGCCTATCTCGGAGCGGTGCTGGGCAAACCGGTCGACGTGGTCAAGTGCGAGACGAACGATCTGGAGGTACCCGCCTCGGCCGAGGTCGTCATCGAGGGCCACCTGTCCGCAACGCGCGATGCCGTGGAGGGCCCCTTCGCCGAGTTCCACGGCTGGGCGCTGCCCGAGACATCCCCGCAGCCGCTGTTCAGCATCGAGGCGATCACCTACCGGGACGACCCGATCTGGCCGCTGGCCGCCGCCGGACGGCCCGTCGACGACTCCCACGTCGCACCGGCGGCCGGCATCTCCGCGGAGGTCGTCGCCGAACTGCGGAAGGCGGGGCTGCCGATCACGACCGCCTGGCTTCCGCTCGGCGCCGCCTGCTTCTGGACGGTGATCACCGTCCCCCAGAACTGGCGGGACCAGTTGCCGGGAATGGACACCGCGCGCTTCGTGCACCGCATCGGTGAAGTACTGAACGGCACCCGGGTCGGCCGCCTCTCTCCGGTCGTCTACGTCCTCGACGACGACGTGGATCCGTCGAACGACTCGGACCTGCTGTGGGCACTGGGTACCAGGGTGCACCCGTCGCTCCGGCAGGAGCAGTGGCACGGGCCGATCATGCCCTGGTACCCGTGCTTCACCGAGGAGGAACTGCACAACGGCTGGGGAGCCGTCGTCGTGCATGACGCCCTGCTCCCGGCGGTGGGCAGCGGACGCGTTCCGCCCGCCACGTTCGACGGCGTCTTCCCCGAAGACGTGCGCGCCAAGGTCCTAGCCGCCGAATCCGAGTCGGCAGACGACACCGGCTCCGGCGCGTCGCGCTGACACCTGCGTGCCTTGACCGCCGGAGGTGCGTCACCACCAAGTCACTGGCCCATCGCACGACCGGCATGCTCGGCTGCTGGTCTCGCGGGGACCCCAACCCTTCGAGACCGGCCGGCTGCCGTCGGGCGGCATCGGCACTCGCCGTGTGCTGGACGCCGCCTGGGCGATCGAGAAATCACGAGAGGCCGCTGATCGAGTGACCCACCGGATTCGGTGATCATGTCGCGAGGTACCGATCAACGTGCGTGACGGACTGGCGGGGCAGCCGTGCTCGACCACAGGCGTCGAGACGTCACTCGTCCGGCACGAGTCAATGCGGTTGCCGGCCCGGTGAGTCGAGAGAGGGGCACTCGTGACCCAGCAGAATGTGACGGTTGCCGTCACGGGAGCGGGCGGCACCGGTGTGGCCAAGGCCCTGCTCGCGGCACTTCAGAGAGATGACCGGGTGGGTCATGTCGACCTTCTGGTGTCGACCAACGGGCGCAAACTCGTAGCCTTCGAATTCCAGAGCGGCGAGGATCCCGACTCCGTGGTCCGGGCCCTGGAGGCGACGTCGCCGAAAGTACGCTTCCTGGATCCGTCCGACATGGCCGGACCAGTGACCAGCGGCAGCTATCCGAGCGACATGATGATCATTCTGCCGTGCGCGGCCGGTGTCCTCGGACGCATCGCTCATGGGCAGTCCGAGAGCCTCATCGAGCGAGCCGCGGACGTGATGCTGAAGCAACGGCGCACACTCGTCCTCTGCCTCCGCGAAGCGCCGCTCAACCTCATCCACCTTCGCAACATGGTTGCCGTCACGGAGGCGGGAGCCACCGTGTACCCCATGATCCCCACGTACTACAACCTGCCCGAGACGCTGGCGCAACTGCGGGACGAGTTCATCGAACGCGTCCTGCAGTTCATGGGTCTCTCCAGCACAGATCGCTATCAGTGGGACGGCAGCGATACGGCGGCACGACGCAAGCACAGCCGCGAGCGTTGACGGTCGTTGCGCGAGCGGCGCCGCGGAGGCCGACCTCGCTCGGGGACGAGCGACGCCCCCCCCCGGTGCACGGGACCGGATCTGGCCGTCAGGGACCCGAGTGCGCGGCCGGGGTGACCCGCGCTGGCGCCGGCGGCCAGGTGTCGGGGGCCAGGATGTCTGCCGTGTAGGCGCTGGCGACCAGAGCCGGCTTGCCGGAGACACCCCGGCGTGCTTGAGGTGGTAGTTGACCCCGTCCGAGGTGAGGCCGAGAGCCGAGGCGGTCTGTCCGTGGTCGCCCCGCCAGCGGTCAGAGCGAGCATGCGGGCCTCGGTGCCACCGGCCGCGGCGGCGTGCGGCCGCGGCCGCACGCACCGGGCAGACGGGTCCGCTCGCTGGGCGAAGAGGACCCGGGCCCCGCCCGCACCCCGCACACCACGGCCGGTCCGGCTCGGCGGCCTCGGCCCTTGGCCCGATGTCCCCGACGACGAACGGCTGCGGGCCGCAACCCTCCTGCACCTGGCGGGGAGGCCCAGCGTTGCCTGCGTCCTGCCGGAACCTGACCCACGCGCCCCGATCCAGCCAAGAAAGCCGTCCCTCCGGCATGAGCGCCGGGCCGCCAGCCCGCCCGCGCACCGCCCAGATGCACCTGCAACCGGCCTTCTGATCCGCCGCATCGGTCACTCTCTGCAAACTCGGATCGCAAACCCGATGAACTCCCCCATCGGTGCGATTACCCAAAATAAATGCAATACGTGAAGTGCGTCACTGAAGGATTGGCCAGAATGGTGCATTCTGCATCAAATGCACCATATGATCCTCGATTGGCCGCGTGAACGCGCAGCGGTGACAGCGCGAGCCAGGACGGCGGCACGGCGACCGATCGACGCGCTCCGCGCGAGCAGCGGGGAGCATGTCCTGCGCCATGGCGTGAAAAGCTTGATCGCGGCGGCCCTCACCTGGCAGCTCATCGCCTTGTGGCTACCGGGGCAGCAGCAGTTCCTGGGTGTGGCGGTTGCGTTGGTCATGGCCAACGAGTCCACGGTGTACAGCTCGGTGGTCCACGCCGTGCGCCGGGTGCTGATCCAGGTGGCGGGAGTGTCCTTGGCCGTCGCCGCCGCCTGGCTGCTCGGGGCCACCGCCGGAGCAGTCGTGGCCGTTCTGACGGTGGTCCTGCTCACCGGCGGGCGCCGCAACGGGGAGGACCGGCTCCAGGTCGCGTCGACCGCGGTGATCACACTGACGGCTGCCGCGGCGGCTCCGGTGGGACACGTCGTGCCCCCGACGATCGCCACTCTCACCGGCGCTGTGCTGGGAGTCGCGGTGAATGCCTTGATCCTTCCGCCGACCTATCTCAGCCAGTCCGACACCGCCGTGCGCAGCCTGGCCCGCACTATGGGCACGCTGTTGCAGGACATGGGCCGTGGCTTGAGGGAAGAACGGTGTCAGAGTCGCGCCCACGTCTGGCTCGAGAGGGGACGAAACCTGGAGCAGCAGGTCGCGGGAACCCGCGACGAGGTGCAGAAGGCCGCGGAGAGTCTGCGCTGGAACGCCCGGGCCGCCCACCGGCACCACATGTTCCCGGTCTACGAGCGCGCATTGGAGATTCTCCACATGGCGTCGTATCGGGTACGAGGCATCGCCATGACGCTGGCTGAGAACGCCGGCCAAGAGGAGGACAGCGGCCTCCTCAGGCAGGACTTCGCCGCCCGATACGGGGAGGCTCTTGTGCTGACAGGACAGGTGTTCACCGCGTACGCCGCCGCAGGGCCGACGGTCGGCCCGGCTCAGGCCGATGCCCATCGGCAGTTGCGCGTGGCGATCGACCGAACGTTGGGCTGGCATGCCAGGGTGACCGATCTGATGGAACGGGGGGCCCTGGGCAAGCTGGACGCGTGGCATGTCTACGGATCGCTCGTCGCCGATATCGAGCGTCTCCTTGCCGACCTGGACAGCGTCAAGCCACCGCTTCAAGACACGGAACCGGCCGGAACGGGCGACGTATGTGGTGCATGGCGACGGTGATGCGATCGAACATCCGTCATGTTGAGCAGCGTGGCATTGATCCTGTACGAGCAGCACACATCCGGCACTACCGGTAAGCGGGGTCGGCAGTCGTCGAGAGCGGCTCGTTCGGCGGCCAGGCGCCGGAACGCGGGCTGGGCGACTGCTGCGGAGCCAACCGCGGCAAGGACCCTGCCGTCGGCCCCGCGGCGGGCGGACGGCAGCGGGTGGCGGTCGATCAGGCCGGTGGCCCGGTTGCGCCAGAAGAGATTTCCCGGCAGATTCGCCTGCGACAGGTAGGCCGCGACCCGGCGCAGGACCTCGTTCTCCTGCTCCAGCAGCTTGATCCGCTGACGCGCGGCCCGCAGTCTCGCCTTCTCCTGCACGGTCGCTCCTGGCTTCACCTCGTTCTCGATGTCCGCGAGGCGCATCCACTTCGACAGATGCCAACCAATCGTGCAGCAGACCCGCCGGCCACCGCAGAGGACACGAACATCACCCAACCGGGCTCTCCGGCCGCCGTCACGCTTCGTCCTGGGCGGTGTGCAGGTATGCGGTGAAGTCCCGGGAGGCGGGGGCCGGGGGGAGTTGGCTGGTGCCGTTCGGGTGCATGCCGTCGAGGAAGACACGCACGTGGCGGGTGGCGAGGGCGATGGCCTCTTCCGTGGGGAGGTAGGGCAGGGGGCGGCAGGCCAGGGCCGCGGTGGTGATCAGGTCCACGGCTGTCACGTCCGCGCGGATGAGGCCCTGGTTGCGGGCGACGGTCAGAAGGTCCTCCAGGAGGGGGGCGATCTGGCGCTGGAGTGCGAATGCCTCGGGGGCGTCGGTGACGGGACCGCCGATCAGGGGGAGGACGAGCATGTCCCGCTCGTGCACGAGGTGCAAGAGGAATCCCTCGATGGCGGAGAGCGGGTCCTGTGGCGCGGCCTCCAGAGCAGTGCGGGCGGCTTGGAGTACCAGGTCGAAGCCGTCGACGACGACTTGCCGTATGAGGGCGTCGCGGTCGGGAAAACGCCGATAGAGGGTGGCGATGTTGACCCCGGCGCGACGGGCGATCTCGTCCAGCGGAGCGGACGTGCCGAGTTCCCGGAAGGCGTCGCGTGCGGCGGCCAGTACCTGGGCGCGGTTGCGGGCCGCGTCCGCCCGCAAGCGCGGGGTGCCGCTGTCCGGGGAAGCGCTTGGGGTCACCGTCGGTCCGTCCTTCCTGGTCTGTGCTGGCGGACGCATCGAGACTACGGCAGCACCTACTGGAATAAGTGAAGGATTTCCTGCGGTTGATGGTAGTGTCGGATACGCCGGTCGCGGGGCCGCCTGCCCCGGGTCGGCTTCTGCTGGGCGTCGCAGGTGCCGCCTGCGGTCCCACCCGTACCGCGAATGAAGAGAAGTGGTGACATCCCGTGCGGAACGCGCGTTTTGAAGGCAAGGTGGCTGTGATCACCGGTGGCAGCGGGGGCATCGGCGCTGCGGTCGCTCGTCGACTGGCCTCCGAGGGGGCCGCGGTGGCCATCGGCTATCGGGGCAACAAGGACGCAGCGGATGCGCTCGTCGACGAGCTGGCGGCCAACGGCGGCCGGGCGATCGCCGTTCAAGCTGATGCCGCGGACGCGGAACAGACGCAGGCGCTGATCGATCGAGTGGTGACCGAGTTCGGCCGACTGGACGTCCTCGTGTCCTGCGCCGGAATCGAGCACTTCGACGCTCTGGAGAACATCACACCGGACGACTTCGACCGCGTCTTCGCGGTCAACACGCGCGGGCAGCTCTTCGCTGTCCAACACGCCGCCGCACACATGGGCGCAGGCGGCCGGATCGTGCTGACGTCGTCTGTCAGCGCCTCCAAGGCGTTCTTCGGCCATACCCTCTATGCCGCCAGCAAGGCGGCAGTGGAGGCGATGGTGCTCAACCTGTCAGCCGAACTGGGTGAGAAGGGCATCACCATCAACGCGATCGCCCCGGGCGGTACCGCCACCGCCATGGCCGTCGAGTACGGGGCCGGCTACCTGCACCCCGAGCTCGCCGGCAAGACATCGCTCTCCGACTGGCTCAAGACACAGGTGGCGCTGAAGAGGCTTGCCGAGCCGTCCGAGGTCGCCGCCGGCTACGCCTTCCTCGCCTCCGATGACGCGGCTTACATGACCGGCCGCACCCTCCAGTACGACGGCGGGATGTTCTAGCAGGCTGGCCAGTGCCCCTGGGCCAAGGTCCCGGCTTCCCTGGTCGTGCGGCGTCACGCCCTTCGCCTGCTGGTGGCAGCAGCCCAAGGGCCCCACCGTCTCCAGCCTGGCCGCCGCGGCATTCGAGACCGCCGGCCACCCCCGTCCCCGTGACGGGACATGGTGCCACTGATGGCCGGTGACACACACGGGCTGTCGGCGTGCTGCGCCGTCTTCGGCGCGGTCCTCGCAGGCTTCCTCTTCGCCGTGTCCTCGCACCAGATCGTCCGCGCCTGGCACCGGCTGCTCGGGGCGCATCGATGCCGGCCCTCTCCGCCACCTCCGGCGCGATCACGCTGCCGGCCACTCCTGACCACTAATCAGCTCCCCGCGCAAGACGCCGACTCTCCAGGTAGTAAGCCAGAACATTCAGCGCCAGTGAGGCGCCCGCGACGACGGTCTGCGGGCCGCGGACCCTGGGCGGCCTCACCGGTACCTGTTCCTCCTGTTCCTGGCCACTGTCCGGCCCGGACACCCCGGCGTCCGCCCGGTCAAGCGCGGACGCGGGCCACGGCCCGTCACACAGGGCCGTTCCCGGGAAGAGGGTCGACGACAATTGCGTGATCCAGTAGACGGACGCGGCGGCGGTGCTGACCTGCAGGCGATCCCGGGTCCAGGGGCCGCGGCGCCCCCACAGCGTGTAGAGGCCGGCCGTGCCCACCGCGGTGCCCATGCTCATGGTCTGAGCGTTGTGGAACTTGGCGTGCGGCGGCCAGTTGGGGTTGTAGATGTGGGTCTCGTTCCAGTCGAAGAAGTAGCTGCCGCACGCCGTCACGAGCGAGGTCAGGGTCAGCAATGTCTTTCCGGTGCTGATCCTGGTCATAGAAGCCTCCTTGAGTGGATGGTGAGGGGCTGAATTCTCCATAGCCTGGAGCACATTGATGCTCGGCCCTGGGCGGGCCCAGCGCCCAGCCGGCCGGTTGTAAATGGCGATTTTCGACATAGGCAGGCCTGAAGTGGCGATATCCGTGACGTTCGACGAGCTCGACCTCAAGATCATCCATGCGCTGCAGGTGGACGGGAGAGCACCTTTCAGCAAGATCGCCGGCGTGCTCGGACTGTCCGACCAGACCGTGGCCCGCCGCTACGCCTCCCTGCGCTCGGCCAAGAAGATCCGTGTCACCGGCCGCACCGACCCGGCGCGAGTCGGCGAGGTCGCATGGTTCGTCCGGGTCCGGTGCACCCCCGACGCCGCCCGGCCCATCGGCGAAGCACTGGCCCGCCGGCCGGACACCTCATGGGTGAAACTGACATCCGGCGGCACTGAGATCGTCGCCATCGTGCGGGCGCCCACCAGCCACGACAGCGAGACACTCCTGCTGGGAAAACTGCCCCGTACCCCGCGCGTGATCAACGTCAGCGCCCACTGCCTGCTCCACGTGTTCTTCGGGGGACCACAGGGCTATGTCCACGCACTGTCTCCCGAGCAGGTGGCCCAGTTGGAGTCCCCACGCGCCGCGGCCGGGCCCCAAGTCGACCTGGACGACACTGACAAGCAGTTGCTGGCCCTGCTTGAGCGCGATGGCCGCACGGATGTCACCGCGCTGGCCACGGCCACCGGCCGGCCCGCGACCACCCTGCGGCGCCGCCTCGCCGACCTGAGGGCAAGCGGGGCCCTCTACTTCGACGTCGACTTCGACTACCGCAGCCTCGGCATGGCCCACCAGACCATGCTCTGGCTGTCGGTAGCCCCGGACCAACTGGTCGCAGCCGGTCAGGCCCTGGCCGCCCATCCCGAGGTCCCTTTCACCGCCGCGACCACCGGATCGACGAACCTCTTCGCCAGTGTGCTGTGCCCGGACCCCAGCGCCCTGTACACCTATCTCACCACCAAAGTCGCAACCCTTCCCTCGGTCCACGACATGGAAACGGCCCCGGTCATCCAGACCCTCAAGAACTCATGAGTCCAGCAGGTCTCTGACACCCGGCAACACCGGCCAAGACGATGGCCAGGACAACGAGGGGCACCTCGACCGGGGCAATTGTCCGAAGGCGTGCCCCCAGGTATTCCCGCCGCCGGTGGCCCGCACGAAAGCCCGGTTCAGCACGTGGTCACCGGGCCGCGTAGGCGCCGCCGTTGACGTGGATCACCTGGCCGGTCAGGTGGCCGGAGTCGGGCCGGCTGAGGAAGAAGATCGCCTCTGCGATCTCGTTCGGGGTGCCGGGCCGCCGGTTGAACGCGGCGGACACCCGTGCCGCGACCCAGTCCTCGGACACCGTGCCGGCGAAGAACTCTGTGTCCAGAGTGACCCCCGGTGCCACGACGTTGGCAGTGATCCCACGGGGACCCAGCGTCCTCGCGGTCTCGACGTTCCACGCCTCCAGGGCGGCCTTGGCCGCGCCGTACGAACCGGATCCCTGCTTGGCGGCCACCGAACCGAGGGTGACTATACGTGCTCCGTCCGCCAACCGCGGCTTGAGCGCCTCGGTGATCAGGACCGTGGTGAGGACGTTGGCTTCGAAGTTGCCCCGCCACGCGTCGGCCATGCCGGCAAGGTCGCCTGCGGCGACGGGTGGACGGCGACGGTCGGTGTTGCCGCCGGCGTTGTTGACCAACACGTTGATGGTGGCCGGCAGTTGGTCGAGCGCCGTCTGAACGGCGGCCGGGTCGGCGGCGTCGAACGCGGTGTGGGTCACCCCCAACCGCTTGGCGGTGGTGGCCAACACGTCACTACGTCGGCCCGTGATCGTGACGTCGTGCCCGGACTTGGCGAACAGTTCTGCAGTGGCGGCGCCGATGCCCGTCCCGCCACCGGTGATGACGACGCTGCGCTTCATCGAAGAGGTCATGGGCCAGAAGTCTCGATCCCATATATTCGAGGAGTCAATAGATTTTCGAACATCCAAAGCCACTTCGAAGTTGTGTATCCTGCCGTCCATGTCAACCAACGCGAAGACCCGCACGGACGAGGTGCACGCCCGGCTGCGGGCCGACATCCTCGGCGGGCGCTTCGCGCCGGGCGAGCGGCTCAAGTTCACGCCGCTGTGCCAGGCCTACGACGCCAGCGTCGGGCTGATCCGGGAGGTGCTCAGCAGACTGGCCGAGCAGGGATTGGTGCTGGCCAACCCGCAGGCTGGTTTCCAGGTCACGCCGATCTCCATCGACGACCTCCTCGATCTGACCCGGACGCGGACGGACATCGAATGCCTGGCCCTCCGGCGTGGCGTAGAGCGGAGCGACACGGCCTGGCGTAGCCAGCTCGTTGCGACCCATTTCATCCTTGCCGAAACGCCTCGCCGCGACGCGTCCGCTCCAACCCGCGTCACCCCGGCGTGGGAAGCCGCCCACGCGAAGTTCCACTACACACTGCTTGCCGGGTGCGGCAGCCCTCGGCTCTACGCGATCGCGACGGCACTGCGGGACAGCGCCTGTCTCTACCGCCGCTGGTCGGAAGTGATCGACCCGTCCGACGCCGCGCGCGATCCGGCCCAGGAGCACGCCACCATCTTTCAGCACGCGATCGACGGCGACGCCGACTCCGCCGTTGCCGCACTGGCCGCGCACATCGAGCTGACCACCACGTTGATCGTGGCCTCGCGCACCCCTAGCGAGGCGGAGTGCGGGGTACGAGGTGACCTTTCTGACTAACGCACCAGAAATGGGGCTCCTTTGTGCCGCAACCGTTAGGCGGCGACCCGTCCGGCCGAAGGTTCAATACACCCATTGAGGACCTGCCGTCGGAGACCCTCCACGGCCCCTTGGCCTCGTCCCGGGACCTGCGACATGTCCCGGGCAGCCCTGGTGCGACCGCTGCCAGCAGCGGTGGGTTGCCTGCAGCGGCTGCGGCACCGTTGCCCAGGCCCGCAGCGGCACCTGGGAGGCACAGTTGTGCGCGAAGTGCACCAACCCCGACCCGGACTTCTGGGGCCGCTGCCCGGTCTGCACCATCACCTGGCAGCTCAGCACCCGCCCCTGTCAGCGATGCGTCCTCGACCGGCAAGTACGCGGCCTTCTCGGTGACGCCACCGGAGCCATCTGCCCCGAACTAGCCCCGCTCCACGAGGCGTTGACGAGCACCGAGCGCCCCGACGTCGCCTTCGCCTGGATCTCCCGCTCCAAGGCCCGTGTCCTCCCGGAACGCATAGGCCGCGACGAGCGGCCCGTTACCCACGAGGTCCTCGACGAACTGCCCCCGGGCAAGGTGCTGGCCTACCTGCGCAGTGTCCTGGTCGCGACCGGCTCCCTGCCACCGCGCGATGAGCGGCTCGACGCCCTGGAGAAACGGATCACCACGACCGTCCAGGCCCGCATCGACCTCGCAGAGCGCCGGATCCTGCACGGCTCCGCGGTCTCGCACCACATGCGCCGGCTCCGACGCCGCCTCGGTGATGACCACACCACCCGGCTCCAGGGCCTGAACGTGCGCTGCCACGTCACCGCGGCGAACAACTCCCCCGCCTGGCTCGGCGGCGAAGGGCTCACGCTGGGGACCTGCACCCAGACGGACCTGGAACGCTGGATGGCCGACCCCACGGTCAGTTACCCCGACGAGACCGGCCACTTCGTCCGCTGGTCGGTACAGCACCGGCATGCTCGCGACCTGGCCTACGGCACCGTCCGCTGGACAGGCCCGCTCAGCACCATCGACAGCGAGAAACGCTGGGCCGATGCCCGGCGCCTCCTCAACGACGACACGCTGCCGACCCCGGACCGCGTCGCGGGACTGCTGCTGATCCTCTACGCACAGAAGATCGCCACCATCAGCCAGCTCACCGTTGACGACGTCCACTTCGACGGCGACACCGTCGCCATAACGTTCGGTACCTCGCCGGTCGTCCTCCGCGCGCCGCCGGCCACCCTGGTCCGCGAGCTCGTCGCGACCGGCCGCGGCAAGGCCGAGATCGGCACCCCGGCCGACGTTCCGTGGCCGTTCCCGGGCGGACACCCTGGGCACCCTCTCACCGACAGTCAGATCGGCATCCGTCTCCACGAGATCGGGATCCGCCCCAAGCAGTACCGCTCCAGCGCGCTGTTCACCCTCGCCACCGAAGTCCCGGCTGCGATCCTCGCCCGGACGCTCGGCGTCCCCATCAAGGTCGTCGTCCGATGGCAGAAGGCATCCGCCGGGACTGGGCCGCCTATGCCGCTGAGGTCAGCAAGCGTCGTCGAGACTGATCCCGGCTTCATCGGCGCCTCGTGGGCAGCACACGAAAGAAGTCTGCCAGCGCACGAATGATCGCTGGACGTTCGCTGGGAGTCGTACCACGCAACGTGACCACAAGGCTGATCAGGCGGATCACAGGAGCGATGGCAACGACAACAATGAACACGAGCGGATCGATGCTGGAAAGGAAGCCCACAGCAACCCCTTCAGCCTCGCCCAGCTGAAGGATGAGGGGCTCCCTCTGAGCAGGAGCGTCTCGATCTCCAACCGAACCAGGACATGACTGATCGGCTGAAGGTCTCTCCCGCCAGCGTTGAGGGCTGACCGACAGCGCCGGGGAAAGCTACTCAGACCCGTGATGACGACGCTGCCGCGAAGGGATACTCCCCTTCCTACAAGCACGGAAGGTAGCACTGCGGGCACACCCTTGGGAGGGCATTCGGACAGTTCCCATACCCGCCTCCACCGTTAGCGCACAGCCGGGGCGGCATCCACGATCTCCTCGACGTCGAGACGGCCCGCGCCACCATCGACACCGTCGCCGACCTGAATGCCGCTCTCGAGGACGGCGTCGGCATCCTCCCTCACGATCTCCGGATCGGAGCCGCGGGAGAGGACCAGGGCCTCGGCGGTCACGCCGAGCATGGTCTGCGCCCGCTTCTCCCGCTCCGGCGGCACCAGGATCCACAGGTCCTCCGGCAGCGCCTTGCGCGGCTTGCCGTCCACCCGCACCTGCGCCTTGTAGAACATCACGGGCGACAGACCATAGTTGCCGCGCACCACGTCGATCTGCTGCGAAGTCAGCGTCGCCGTCGGTGTCGTCGACGGCGACACGGAACCGTAGTACGCCGCCCGGTAGGCGTTGTTCGCGGCTAAGAAGCTGAACGCCTTCCGGCTGGTGAGCACCAGCTCCGGTTCCGGGGCGCCGACGTCGTCCAGGTGCTGGATCCACCGCAGCTCGTCCGCGATCGGGTCGGAGGCCGGATCGGACCACGGGCGCGCGGCGACGGGCATGTTCTCGGCAGGGACTTTCCAGTCCACCTCCAATGTCAGGCCGTTCTTCTGCACCAGCGAGAACTTGCCGTCCGCGAGGACGTCGCCGACGGTCGGCTCCAGCCGGGACCGGAGGCCTCGACGTGCCGCTCGACGTCGTCGTGCAGCAGCTCGATCAGCCGGTCCTGCTGCGCTCGGCGGGACTTCCAGCAGGATCTGCTCCTGCTCGCCCACGACGAGCTTCTGTCCGAGCGCGGGCAGCGCGCCCTCACGGGAGGTCTGCCACGCCTCGCGCGTCGCGAACGGCACCGGCGCGTCGAACGCGCGGTACTTCGCCACGTTCACGTAGCGGCCGGAGTCCTTCACCCGCCACTGGACCTCCGGCAGCACCATCGTCGGGAAGATCGACTGGGTGAGCAGCAAGTCTGCCGGGCTCGGTATCGCCCGTGCGAACGCCGTCAGGTCAACGGCCTGGACGGCCTTCAGCAGGTCCTGAATCGTCGCAGCTCAGACCCCCTGTTCACACGAAGCGGACCTGTGCACCACGCGGGTGCCAGGTCAGCTGCGACACGTCGATGCCGCCCGGGACCTTCGAGGCGCGCACCGCACCGTGCCACAGCAGGGCGGCCGGCACCCGCGTCCGGCCCGGCGCGAACGGGACCTCGGCGAACACGAAGCCGCGCAGCACCTGTCGGCCGCACGACGCCTCCGGGTCGTAGGGGCCGTACAGCTTCGACTCGGCGACCTTGGGCACCGGCACACCGGAGAAGACCCGGCCGTACGGCTCGCACCCGTCCCCGCACTGGTGATGCACGCCCTCGGTGAACAGGTTCAGGTCGAGGGTGATCGTGTCGGTCGAGTCGGTGCCGTGCAGGGCGGCCAGCCACTCACGGTTGGCGGTCAGATGCTCGGAAGTGGAAACGGGCTGAACGGACATGCTCTGTCTCCATCGACGTTGCGGTCAGCTTCCGCGCACCGCCCACGAGGGTGATGCCGTCCACGAAGTCGAAGGGGTGCGGTCCCAACGGCGTGAAGCGCCCGCAGGTCAGCGCGCGTCACCGGATTCGGCCACCAGGCCGCGACGGCGGGCCGTCTCCAGCCCGGGCCGTGCCCGGCCTCGGCGGCGGAGCCGTCCGCGTCGGGGCGCGCCCGGCCGGAGCCGCCGGCACCAGGGGAGTACGGATCTGGCCGAACAGCTCCGGGCGCCGCGCACGCAGTGCCTCGGCCGCAGCCTGGATCTGAGTCTCGTCCGCGTCCCCATCCAGATCAGCAGCCGTTCCGCGTCCGTCAGGTCCTCACCCGACGCGCCCAGCGCCACCAGGGCCCCGCGGCGCAGCGCCGCCCGCTCCCGCTCGGCCGCCGGCTCTTCACGCCGGACGGCCTGCATCTCCCGGTCGGCAGCGGCCTGTTCGCGTCGTTCCACGTCGGTCAGTGCAGCCTGCTCGGCATCACGCTGCGCGGTCACGAACTCCGCCAGCGCCTTGGGGGTGTCGAAGCCCAGCGTGGCCAACAGGCGTTGGATCGCTGCGCCTTCGCCTTGCGCCTTCTCCCGAGTGAGTAGTTTGCCCGGACGGTCCTGGGTGACCGTCACCTGGGGCTCCGGGCCGCCGTCGCCGGTATCGCCGAGCTGGTCGTTCGTCTCGTCCTCCGAGCAGGCACCGAGAATCCGGTAGATCGGCCGACCGTGACGGCGAAAGCCGACAGGGTGACGGGCGGGCAGGGGCCGGGCCATGCAACTCCTCCAGCGCGCGCCCCCGCGCTACCGGTCAGTGTAGCCACCCCCACCGACACCCGCCCGGCCGCACACTTCCTTGCCTTCGTCGGCATAGCCGCAACCCTCATTGTCTGCCGCCGACTGAAGCGACGAAGCGCCTGTCACAAGCGGGAGAACACGGCCACGTCGTAGCGTTCGAGGACTGGCCGCGACTCGCCCAACGCCTCGCTCCGAGCCGCGGCCTTCAAGCGGACAAGGCCCTGGTGGAACTCCTCATCGGTGAGATGAGTGAACTTCGACTGCGGCCGACTGACCAGCCGGGCGTGGTACTCCGCCAGGCTCGCTGCGACCGGCAGGGCAAAGGAAGTGACCTCGTCCAAGGTGAACCCGGCAGAGGCGAAGTCGGCGACCACTTCCTCTTCGCCCGGGAAACGCCGCTCGTCGATCGCCCGGAGCTGCGGCCAGTAGTCGTACACCAGCGCATCCAGCCGTTCGCGGAACGTGGTGCGGACGACCGCTCTCCCTCCGACACGCAGCACGCGGACCAGTTCCCTGGCTGCTCGCGCGCGGTCGGGGATGTGATGGATCACGCGTGACATCAGGGCCAGGTCGAAGACGCCCACAGCGGCAGGCACCGCCTCTGCCTCCCCCGACAGATACCGCACCGCGGGGTGCGAATGAAGCCGTCGGGCCTCAGCGAGCATCAGCTCAGACGCATCAAGGGCCGTCACCTCGCTTCCCTCGATCCACCGAGCCATCGCAGCCGAGAAGACGCCCGTTCCCGATCCTATCTCGACGATGGACGGCGATGACCGCTGCACATAGGAAGCGATCAGCTCGACCCAGGCCCGCAGCGAGGCTTCGGGCATCTCGTTGCCACGCTCGTAGGCGCCAGCCAGTCGCTCATCGTCATAGACACGGCTCATGGAACCGATCCTCACCCGGGGATCACGCTCAGACAAGAACGCCTCCGCACGCCGCAGGCGCCAAGGGAAACGACGACTCGGCGGTGTTGGGCGCCGGATCGGCGCTGGCCTCACTGGGGTACGAGCGCGAATGCCTGCTCAACGAGACCTTGTTCCCATGCCTCCAGCTGGATCTCCCTACCGGCCAGAGTCCACGCGGTAAATTGGCCGGGTACCCAGATAGCAACGCCGTACGCGGACAGGCCGACGTTGATGACCCTCCAGTTCAGCCTGCTGGGGGGCAAGCCGTCGCCGTTGGCCAGGCGCAGGTCGTCGCCTTCGGCATAGACGTACAGGCCGGTTGAGGAGTCCTGATGGTGGTTAGGTCACCGAACTCGCCGAGCGGCTGGGTCTGCCCACCATCGCATCCCGCCCGCACTACGACACCGTCATCGTCGGCGCGGGACCTGCCGGTCTCGCCGCGGGTGTGTACGCGGCGTCGGAAGGGCTCTCCACACTCCCGCTGGACGCCGAGTCACCCGGCGGGCAGGCGGGTACCTCCAGCCTCATCGAGAACTACCTCGGCTTTCCCGCCGGGCTGTCGGGCGGCGACCTCACCCGGCGGGCGCTGAGCCAGGCGGGGCGGTTCGGCGCCGAGTTGCTCTCTCCGATGGAAGCAGTCGGGCCGCGTCCCGTGGGCCCCACGAAGATCATCACCCTCGCCGACGGCTCGGAGATCAGCGCCGAGACCCTGCTGCTCGCCACAGGCGTGTCGTACAACCGCCTGGACATCCCCGGCGCGGAGCGGTTCGAGGGCGAAGGGCTGTACTACGGAGCTGCGACGACCGAGAGCAGTTCCTGCATCTCCCACCACGTGTTCATCATCGGCGGCGCGAACTCCGCAGGGCAGGCGGCCATTCACTTCGCGAAGTACGCGGCCGGGGTCACCGAGCTGGTCCGGGCCGACTCGCTCGAAGCCGGCATGTCCCAGTACCTCGTCGACGAGATACAGCGGACGCGCAACATCGAGGTGCGGTGAGCACCCGGGTCCTCGCTCTGCACGGTAACCAGCATCTGGAGCACATCACGCTCATCGACGACACGACAGGGGTCGAGACCGAGGAGCAGGCGAGATTCGTCTTCACCTTCATCGGTGCGCGGCCACGCACCGGCTGGCTGGCCGGGGGCGTGGAGTGCGACGAGCACGGCTTCGTGCCGACCAGCCCCGATCTGCTCGTTGCCGGCAAACCTCCTGCCGCTTGGCCGCTGGCGCGCGATCCCTTGTTGCTCGAGACCAGTGTTCCGGGAGTCTTCGCGGCCGGCGACGTGCGCGCTCATTCGATCAAGCGGGTGGCTTCCGGTGTGGGCGAAGGAGCCATGGCCGTCGCGCTGATCCACCGCTATCGGGCGTCGCCCGGCCAGTAGAGAGGGCCGGAGGGGCGGGCCCGCACGCACCGGTTGGGCACCAACAACGCTGCGGCCACGGCGCGCGGCACCCCCGTCAGTGCGATCCAGTTGCTGACGCACCCCAGGTCAACGTTGCCGGCGTAGGCGGCCGGAGCCCCCAGGACGTCGAGCCCACCGAGGGCGGAGACCAGTACCGCCCAACCCAGCCACCGCGGCACGGAGCCGCACAACGGCACCACGGTGCGAGCCGGTGTGCCCGCCATGGCCACAGGCCCACCAACAACGGCACACCCAACGGAACACCGGCGCCTTCCACACGTCCGGGCCCCGGTGATGACCGTCACCTGCGGCCCGCTGTCCGGCTTCGAGCTGTTGGCGGAATTCGAGGCGACAGGCAGCGCGGTGGTGCCGGCCACCCGGGTATGGCCTTCGAAGGGCCCTGGTTGAGTTCGCCGATGAGCTGAGCTCAGCCCATCGGCGGCCGGCCTGCAGCCCTTCCGCCCAGCAGGCTTCGATCCCAGGCCGTACGCTATGGCGCCCATCATGCGGTGGGGGAATCGCCCGATACGGGTCCGGTGTGTGGCGGCAGCGTACGTGATCGGGTTCCTTGAAGGGACAGGGTGGCACGCGTACTGCCTCGCGACCGGCGGGCTGCACGCCTACGGCTACGCTCCCCTGCTCATCCAACTGCTCTATCTCCAGCCGGTCGGGCTGCTGCCGATCACCCTTTTCGGCCTCTTCGTCCTGCTCACGGCCTCGCCACTGCGACGAACCCTGAGATCCGGCGATGACGATCCCCGCGACGCATCCCGTGCCACGACCAACGTCACGGACGGCACGTCAGCCTAGAAGACCGTCCGTCACAGAACTTGCCACTTCGGCCTTCTCGGGGGCCCTGGGGGATGACGGGGCCCAGTGCTGTGACCGGGTTGGTCACCGTGATCGGAAGCGGCTCGCGGGACGAGCGCACGCGCAACGGCTGGTATTACTGGGGCATGCAGGAAGAGACAGCACGCTCCGCGATCGACACGTTCATCTCCGCGTTCAACGCCTCGGACGACAGCTATGTGACTGCCCTGCTCTCCCAGGCCCTGACCTCGGACGTGGTCTTCTGGGGACCGTTGGGCCGCAGCGAAGGAATCGCGGCGGTCGAGCGGTTCGTGCTGGACATCCGGCGCCACCCGGCGGGGACCGGCACGATGGTGCGCTGTTCGGCGGTGGACATGCCTGACGAATGGGCCCGGTACCAGTGGGTCTTCACCACGCCGGATGGAGGCCCCCGCCTGGCGGGAACGGACGTCGTCCATCTGCGGCGGAGCCTCATCGACCAGGTCATCGTCTTTGCGGGGGATATCGAGCCGTCCGCCTCCTGAGCCGTCCTTCTGTCACTGTCCTTCTCGTGAACTTGTCTTTTTCGGCACTCGAGGGTTGCGGTTCGCGGTCGGTCAGGCCGCGGCGTTGAGGAGGCGTCCGCCCCAGCGGATGCCCTTCTCGCTGCGGACGCGGGCGCGTTCCTTGCGTTGGGCGGCAAGTACGTCAGGGTGGCGGGCGTTGGGTTGCGCCAGCGCAGGTAGCGGTGCAGCGCCTGGGTTTGCGTGGGGCGGCTGCGGTGGTGGGAGCTGGCCAGGGTGAACTGCCGCAGCGGGCCGAAGCGGGCCTCGATCGGATTGGCCCAGGAAGCGTAGGTCGGGGTGAAGCACAGCTCGACCTTGTTCTTCTTCGCCCAGCGGCGGATGTCGGCGCCGGTGTGAGCGGAGAGGTTGTCCAGGATGATGTGGACCGGGGCGCCGTCGGGTCGGGCGGCGCGGATCGACTTCAGCGCGGCCAGGGTGTTGGCGGTGCCCTTGCGACGTCGGTTGACATCCCGCAGGCAGTCGTCCACAGAGCAGCAGCCGTGGAAGTAGGTGACGCCGTGGGTGCGGCGGTAGGTCGCCGGCAGCCGGTTTGGCTTGCCCTGCTTCGCCCAGCAGGAGCCTGCGGTGGGCCGGACCTCCAACGGCCCGAACTCGTCGAAGGCGAAGACCCGGTCCGGGAAGTGGTCCAAAACCTCGATCCGGTCGAGCTTGGCGTCGCGATGAGGGTCGGGGGATTCCTTCCATGTCGTGGTGCGCTGGAAGGTGATGCCGCGGCGCCGGAGCAGGCGCCGTGAGGCTTCACGGCCGATGCGGATGACACGTCCGTGCACTTCCCGCGGGTAGGCGGCGAGTTTGCGGATCGGCCAGCGGGTGAAGGGCTGGCCGAGCCTGGTGGGGCGGGTGGTGGCCGTCCGGATGACGAGGTAGGACGCCCGGAGCCGACAGCAGTTTCCTGCAGCGCGCGGTGCGGAGGGACGAAGTCAGGTCACCCCGGTCCTCCTTGGGCGGCGATGTCGAACTAGTCTTCGGACCATGGCCTTGCGACCTGACGAGTTCTACGACCACGCGCTCGCCGCTGCGGATGGTGAGCGTCGGCTCCCGCTCGCGCGCATGACAGGGTGGGATATCAGCCCGTTCGAACCTGACGGATTGCGCGTCGCCCCGCTGCGCCCTCCGGTCCTGCCCGAGCCTGCGCGACACGGCGAGGACCCGTCGAACTGCGACGCGTGTCGTGCCCAGGACGATGGAATCTGGTTCAACGACAGTTGGCGGCTCACCCGGATCACGGGAGTCGGCGTGCCGCTGGTCCTCATGCTGCATCCGCGTGAGCACTATGACATGGCCGACCTGCCCGATGAGCTGGCAGCCGAGCTGGGCGTCCTGTCCACTCACATCGTCCGCCACGTGCAGGCCCTGCCACACATTTCCCGAACCCACGTCTACCGCATCGGGGATGGAGGCGCACACCTGCACATCTGGTTCTTCGCCCGGCCCGAGGGACAGACCCAGCTGTACGGATCATGGATGCCCGTCTGGGACGATCTGCTACCGGAATATCCGGCAGATGTCGCAGAGGCAGATGCGGCGATCGTGGCAGACGCATTGGTCGCCTCCGTCGGGGGTCGTCGCTCGGCTGCCGGCGAATCGCCGCACGACTGATCCGGCCAGCGGACGACGGGACCTCCACCTTGATCGTGGACATCTCGACACTGGATCTCGAGTCCGGGGAGAGGAGTCCCGGGTGGGGGCCCACAAGTACGCGGCGGAGTTCCGGGCCGATGCGGTGGCATTGACCTGTTCGTCGGGTCGGCCCGTGTCACGCATTGCTGCATAGCTCGGCGTGAGCCACGAGGCGCCGCGGCAGTGGATCAAGACCACGGAGAACACCGAACGGCCCGAGGCTGTCGCGGAGTCCGAAGGACACGGAGATCGAGGTCCGTGGGCTGGAGACCGCACCAGCGTCCCGGACCCCGCCGCCCGGACGGTGACCGATCTGCTGCGGCGTGACTTAACCGCACCCGCCCCCAACCGGGCCTCGCTGGGCGATATCACCTACCTTCCCGTCCTCGGCGGGAAGTTCCTGGTTCTGGCCGCGGTCATGGATATACCACTCCCGTCGCCTGCTGGCCTGGTCGATAGCCGATCACATGCGCGGCGAGCTTGTCACCGAAGCTCGTGAGGCGGCCGTCCGCACCTGCCGTGGCAAGGTGGAGGGCATCATCTTTCACAGCGATCGCAGGGCTCAGTACTGCTCGAAGACCTTCGCTGACGTCTGTCGCCGGGCCGGGAGCCGCCGTTCCGTGAGCGCGGTCGGCCCTTCGGCGGACAACACCGCCGCGGAGTCGTTCTTCGCCTCGTTGAACCGGGAGTTCCTGCCCAGCCGACGCGGTCGGCCGGCCGAGGCTGCACTTCTCGCGGTGTTTCGCCGACTGGGCTTCTGCAACCACCAACGCAGACACTCGACGATCGGTCGCCTCACCCCGGCCGTCCTCTCACAGAGATCAACTACGCCGGCCATCCCTGTATGACAACCGGTGTCCACGATCACGGTGGAAGGCCCGTGTAGTGAAGGTCGTTGGAGCGAACTCTGCTACCCCGCGGCGTTCCGGGCCGCCAGGATCTGCCGCCATTGCTCCATGACTTGCCTGAGGGCGTCGGCGATGAGTCGGAGGAGTTCGGCGGAGGATTCGAGGCAGGCGCCTTCTGGGCTTGTGGGCCCGAGGATCTCGGCGCCGCGGGTAATTGCGGCGACAAAGGCATCGCTCGCCTGGACCTCCGCCAGGAGTGACCGGAACCAGATCTCGTCGTCGACGGCGTAGCGTTCGCGCCGCTCGCCGGAAACTTGTTCCCTTCTGAGCATTCCTTGCTGTTCGAGGAAGGTGACGGCGTGAGAGACCGACGCCGGGCTGACCTGCGGCCGCTGGACCAGATCGCTGGCGGTGAGAGTGCCGGAGTCGATGACGTACAAGCAGGCCATCACCCTGGCCATCATGCGCGGCAGCCCCGATTGCGCAAGGAGAGCGGTGAGGGTTTCGGTGAAGTCCTGGACCGCTTGCAGATCGCGGTCACAGCCGTCGTCCAGGCCCGGTTGCCTCAGGGGGCAGGGCCTGCGCACGTCGGCGCGCGCGATCTTTCGTGGCCTGGTGAGCCCGGTCCGCCTCGTAGGCGTCGGGGCCGCCGTTGCGGGCGACCTCCCGCAGGATGGCCGAGGCGGGCCGTCCCAGACGCTGGCCGATCTCCGTGTATCCGAGTCCCTCGGCCAGTCCCGCAGCGATGTGCTGCCGGTCCTGGCTGGTCAGCCTGCCTTCGGGCATCGGCGTTCGCCCCCTGATTCTCGAGGGGTACGGCGTGTGATCACCACATTGCACAGTATGCAGCCCAGGCACCCTCATTGCATTGCATGCATTGGCCCGGCATTGCATTAGAGTCCACAGTCACTGCAATCCGCGTTCTAAAAGCGCCCTTCCAGACGGCCGTCGGCCAGATTCAGCATTGACAATATAGTCAATGCAATCCAGCCTCGATTTCAGATTCAGTGAGCCGTTTTCATCCTGTCTCCGCGGGGTGAAATAGCAGGTCAGCGAGGCGGGTGACGAGGCGAGGCTCCTGGTCGTTGCGGTGGTGTTCTCTACGCACCACGCATCGTCCGAGGAGCCTCGCTTGGTCCCGTATCGTGCCATGGCCGACGTCCCGCATGAGCTGGCTGAGCATGTTGCCTGGCTCATCTACGCACGAAGGTGTGAACGCCGTTCGCGGTGGCGGAAGCTGGGGTGCTTCCAGCAGGCCTTGCTCGCTCTGGTGCACCTGCGCAAGAACGAGACGCTGCCCGCCCTGGCGGCCGGCTTCGGTGTCTCGACGGCCACTGCCTGGCGGTACGTCGACGAGTCCCTCGACGTCCTCGCGGCATGGGCACCGGGCCTGCGCGAGGCCCTGACCGGCCTGGGTGAAGGCGACTTCGTCATCGTCGACGGCACTCTGATCCCCATCGACCGGATCCGCGCGGACGAGCCGTACCACTCCATGAAACACCGCAAGCACGGCATGAACGTGCAGGTCATCGCCCGGCCCGACGGCGACGGCACACCGCTGTGGTTCTCCCGCGCGACACCCGGCCGTACGCACGACCTGACCGCGGCCCGCGCTCACGGCATCGTCCAGGCCTGCCTCACCCGACAGATCCTCGTCCTCGCGGACCGTGCCTACCAGGGCGCCGACGCCACCGTCCGCACCCCGTACTACCACCACCGCGAACAACCCACCCACTACCAGCAGTTCAACCGCGACCACGCCCGGCTGAGGGCCCCGGGCGAACGCGCCTTCGCGCAGTTGAAGTCGTGGCGAATCCTCCGGAGGGCCAGATGCTCCACCCGCCGCATCGGCACCATCGTCCAAGCCGTCCACACACTGCTGACCTGCGGCTATTCATGATGAAAACGGCTCGCTGACGGCTCGCTGACGAGACGCCCCGCGGAGGGGACGGCCACCACCAGTCCAGGAGACCCGACACCGAGGACGTGTACGCCTGGCTGCTCCCTGGGCTGTGCCCACATGAACGTCCTGAGCTTCTACGCCTTCCCCTGGCCCAAGGCCGAGGCCGGCCTGTGTCCGATGCACAACCCCGACACGCCCCGGCAGAGGAAGGGTGGGGGAACGAGCGAGCAGGTTCCGGCGTCGGCAAGGTCGGCGCCAGTTGACCTTGACCTTGGGGCAGGGCCCACACTCGTCATATGGCCGCCCCGAAGAGGCCGGTAGCCGCCGGGGCCGCCGTTGCGCTTTCGAGCTGCGCCAAACACGTACTGTCGTGAGACAAGGAATGACTATGGTTGAGTCCCTCCACACCGTCGAGAGCAAGACGGTCCGGATGCCTCTGATCTCCCAGCGACTGGGGGTCACGGCGATGGCGGTCGCGTTGCTGGCCGGGCTGGCCGCACCCGGTGTGGCAACCGCGGACACCAACGTCACCGTCCCGACGGCCGCTGCCGGGCAGGACCACCCGGAATTACAGAAGGCCATCCAGGAGATCGTCGACTCCGGTTTCGCCGGGGTGCAGTTGCGCGTGCACGATCAGCGGGGCGAGTGGGTCGGCAGCGCCGGGGTGCGCGAGCTGGGCGAGGCTGCGAAGCCGCCGACGAACGGGCGGTTCTGGATAGGCAGCACCACCAAGACGTTCACCGCGACGTTGGTGTTGCAACTGGTGGCCGAGGGCAGGATCGGACTGGACGCCCCGGTGGCCGGCTACCTGCCCGAGCTCGGGCTGGACCGCCGGATCACCGTGCGGATGCTGTTGCAGCACACCAGCGGGTTGTTCAACTACGCGGGGGGCGAGCGCTACGACGACGGGACCTATGTGCCGGGGATCCCCGCGGCGGGCAAGGAATGGGTGGACAACCGATTCCACACCTACCGGCCGGAAGAGCTCGTGCGGTTCGCGTTGTCCAAGCGAGCACGGTTCGCGCCGGGGACAGACCAGAGCTACTCCAACACCAACTACACGCTGGCCCTGCTGCTGATCGAGAAGGTCACCGGCCGCTCGTACGAGCAGGAGCTGCAGTGGCGGATCCTGCGGCCGCTCGGGCTGCGCGACACCAGCGTGCCGGGCACCCGGACGAAGCTGCCCGGGCCGCACGCCCACGGCTACTACCGCTACCAGGACGCCGGGCAGTGGAAGGTGGCCGACGTCTCCCGCCAGAACCTGTCCCTGCTGGCCGGTGCCGGCGACATGATCTCGACCACCCGGGATCTCCACACGTTCATCTCCGCCCTGCTGAGCGGCAGGCTCCTGCCGGCCTGGCTGCTGGCCGAGATGCGCACACCCCACGGGAAGCTCGGCTACGGTTTCGGACTGTGGGTGCAGGACGTGGGCCCGGAGTGCGGCGGCACCATCGTTCAGCACAACGGCGGCGCCCCTGGGGGATATGGGGCGCTGATGATCAGCACGCCCGACGGCAGCAAGACCCTGACCGCCTCGATAACCTCCGGGAACGCCGCGATCGACACGGCGACGGAGTTCGGGAAGGCGACGCAGAGACTCGTCAAGGAGGTGTTCTGCGGCACGCACGCACGCGGCGTCCGCTGACGACATGACAGACGGCATCACCATCGGCCAGGCCGCGGCGTTCGCCGGCGTCACGGTGAAGACCATCCGGCATTACCACCAGCACGGCCTGATCGACGAACCGCGCCGCGACACGTCCGGCTACCGACGCTACGGATCGGCCGATCTGCTGCGGCTGGTCCAAGTCCGGACGCTGGCCGGCGCAGGCGTACCGCTGGCCGAGATCACGGCCATACTCGACGCCGATCCGGACCGGTTCGCCGCCGCGCTCCTCGACGTCGAACAGCAACTCACCAGCCGGATCGACGAACTGGCAGCACGGCGCGACATGCTGCACCGACTCGCAGGCGGCGACCGCGCCCTTCTGCCCGACCGCGCATGCACGCTCCTGGACCGAATGCCGGGCCTCGGATACACCGCAGACGACGTGACCACGGTCCGCGAGGCGCTGGTGCTGGTCAGGGCCCTGGTACCGGAAGGCTTCGACCACTATCTCGCCCAAATCGAGAGAGGCCTCGACGATCCCCGGTACGTCTCCTTGATCCAACGCTGCTGGCGCGCCGGCGACTGGGAACCCGACGACCCCCGGATCGACGAACTCGCCGCAGCCCTGGCCGATCACTTCCTTACCGATCCCTCGCTCCTGCCCGTCCTGACCGGACTCCAGGACCGCGACGACGGCGCGATCCGTTACGAACTGCTCACCCACCACGGAGAAGACCAGAAGCCGGCCTGGGCCCGACTGGCCATGTTGATCGAGGCGCATCTCCACTCGGCGGGCATCGAAACCGCATACCAGGCTCCAACCGACTGAGCCGTACTACACGCCTGCCCACCGGCTCCTTCAGTGATTCTTCAGTGTTGCCGCTCCAGGGTGAGGACTGCTTCGGCGATTGACGTCATGCGGTTCGGGCTGCATCGGGTTCTGCGGAAGATCCGCCAGGACTTCAGGTGCGCGACGCCGCTTTCGACCGGTGCCCGTGCGACGGCCAGGGCCCGGTTGGCGGTCTTCTCGGTGAGCGTGAGTTCCCTGCAGGGGCCTGCGTTTGATGCCGGTACTCGCCCAGGGGTCGCCGCCCTGGATGGGCGAGATCGGCCGGGATGGGGACGCCCTGGCGCTCGCAGATGCGGATGATCCGGTGGGTGCGGGCAGTGGTCAGGTCGTGAGCTCGGCCCGGCAACGCCGGTGAGAGCCAGCGGCGATTTTCTCCGGAGCCGGGGCGGGCGCGGCTTCGGAGGCTTGCAGGAGCCGCGCGAGGAAGGCGGTCATACCGGTGGCTATCGCGTCTTCGACCGGTTCCGCGGCGATGTGGGTCTTGCCGCAGCCACCGTGTGCGGTGGCGGGACAGCGGTAGTAGTGGTTCTTGCCTTCGTTGGACTTGTGCCCCACCAGGCCGCGTTTGCAGAAGCCGCAGGTGAGGATGCCGGACAGCTCGTACTTCACTGCGACGGCGGGGCGATGGGTGCCGGCGGGCAGGCCCTGCTTGTGGCGGCGGGGCTGGAGCTCGAACTGGACCTGGGACCAGGTCTTGGGGCTGACGATGGCCGTCCAGCACCCTGCGAGGGGGCGGCCGTCGTCATCGAAGATCACCTTCGACCAGCCGTCCCAGGCGGTTGCGGCAGCCACACGGGGCTTGCCGGAGTAGGCGACCAGGCCGGCGTGGCGCGGGTTGCGGAGCATCTTGTCGACCATGGTGGAGGACCACTGCTTCGCCGCCGGGGGCGTGACGCCGCGTCGGTTGAGCTGCGTGGCAATGGCGTAAGCGGTTTCGCCGGTGAGGCAGTCTTTGAAGATGTCGGCGACGACCTTCGCCTCGTCCTCGACGAGTTGGCCTTTGCTGGGGCCCTTGCGGATCCAGCCGTAGGCGATGCGGCCATGGGTCCTGCCGTCCTGGGCGGTGGCCAGGTGCATGCGGGCGACGCGCCGGGCGGTGTCCTCGGAGGACTTGAGGGCCATGACGCACATCATGCGGGCCGTGTGGCGGTCGCTGTCGTTGACGAGGTTCATCCGGCAGCCGGTGGCGCCGACGACCGGTCGTTGGGTGTGCTCGACAAGTCGATCAGGTCTTCGAGGTCGCGCGGCTGGCGGACCAGGCTGTCGAGGTCGTAGAAGATGACGCCGTCGATGACACCGCTGGCCAGGTCAGCGAGCAGGCGGCGGAACTCGGGGCGGACGACGACGCAGTCGACACTGCCGTCGGTGCGGGTGATCTTGCGCTACTTGAATGCCGAGGTGTCGTTCTCCTTGTAGATCCTTGCGAACGGTCCCCAAGCCAGTCGACAGCGTGTGTCCTCGGCATCCTCCTGCTGGCGGCCCACGCCGGTTTCGAGGCCGAAGCGGTCGGAGGAGATGCGCAGGTAGGCGGCGGGGCGGCGGGGAACGAACTTCGACAGCTCGCCGTACAGGTCGAGGGTGACGCGGCCGCCGCGGGCGTGGGCGGGGATCTCGAAGTCGTCCCAGTCGAACGAGGGGGTGAGCGGAGAGATCGGTTGGGTCATGACGGTGGTGCTCCAGGGCTCGTGCCTGCCGGCATCGGGCACTTTCCGTCAGAACCAAGGGCCTGGCGGTGCTGCGATCCGGGGCTACGATCCGCCGCCCACGTACTGACCTGGATACTTGCAGGCATGCGCGTTGACTTCGATCCTGAGGCCTTGTCCACCCACGACTTCTACAAGTTGCTCACCGCGGTGGTGGTGCCGCGGCCGATCGCCTGGGTGTCCACGGTCAGCCCGGACCGCTTTGTAGCGAACCTCGCACCGCACTCGTTCTTCACCGTCGCCTGTACCGATCCGCCCGTCGTCCAGTACACCGTGGTCGGCCGCAAGGACTCGTTGCGCAACGTCGAGGACACCGGGGAGTTCGTCGTCAACCTCGCCCCCGAGCCGCTCCTCGCCGAGATCAACGCCACGGCGACCGAATTCCCCCGGGACCAGGGCGAGTTCGACGCCGTGGGCATCGAGCGGGAGCCCTCGCTGCGGGTGCGGCCGCCGCGGGTGGCCGCGTCCCCGGTCGCCCTGGAGTGCACGCTGCACTCGACGCTGCGCCTCGGGAACTCGACGGTGGTGTTCGGCCGGGTCGTGCACGCCGCCGTCCGCGAGGACGTACTGGTGGACGGCCGGCCGGACATCGGCCGGCTGCGTCCCCTCGCGCGCCTGGGCGGGAACGAGTGGGCCACCGTCGGCGAGGTCCACGAGCTGGCCCGCGTGCCGTACCGGGGGCGTGCCTGACCACCCGTCTCAGGCCAGCACCAGCACGAGGGGCACGCCCGCGCACGGCACCAGGCCGAGGCCGTCGTGTGTGCCGGGGCGTGCCGTGCCGAGCAGGTCGCCGAAGCGCGGACCGCGGGTGAGCGAGCCGGCCAGATGGGCCGGGTCGGCGGAGGCGGCCACCCGGCCTCGCGCGTTCACCAGGTGCGCGGGCCGGGGCAGGCCCCGCAGCAGCGGCAGGACGGCCTCCTCGAAGTGCCGCAGGTACACGTCGGCGGCGGCCACTCCGGCGAACCGGCCCTGGACGAGCACCGGTTCGGACAGCGTGAGGCTGTACTCGTCGGAGCAGAGATAGTCGACGTACGGTCCGGCGACGGCCCGGTGCCCGGTGTCGCGGGGCAGCGCGAACCAGTCCCAGTGGGTGTAGTCGGCGTACGCCGACTGGCCGGAGTCGAGGTCGAGGTGGAGCGGGCGCACCTCGCCGTCGGCGTCCGACTGCCACCACTCCAGCCAGGCGGGTACGTCGCCGAGCAGTCCGGGCGCGGCGACGAAGCCGGCGCCGGAGACGAGGTCCTCGCGGGTCAGCTGCCGGTGCAGTCCGGGGCGCAGGGCGGCGAGGTCGGCGCTGGCGGGCCGCCGTCCCTCGCCGACCGCCCGGCGCAGCAGGTCATCGGTCTCGGCACGGATCGCGGCGACCGCGTCGAAGACGGCCTCCAGCGCGCCGCCCACCTGCGTGGCCACCCAGGTCTCCGAGTCCGTGTCCAGGGTGGCGAGCGGGGGGCTCCAGCCCATGGTGTCCTCCAGCGGACGGGAACCGGACGCGGCGCGGTCAGAGTCCGAGGCGTACGGCGACGAGCCGCGCCACCGGCTCTCTGACACACCGCTCGGCCAGCGTGCCGGCCGTTTCGTGGGCCCCATCCTGCACGGTGGAGATCACGGCGCGATGGCGGTCCGCAACTTCTTCACGAAACGCGTCGTCGGAGAGGACGAGGCAGAGCAGGGCGCCGATCTCGCTCTGGAGGGCGACCTGTTCGCGGGTGAGCCGGGCGGACTGGGCGGCGGCCGCGAGTTCGACATGGAAGCGGCCGTACAGCCTGCTGCGGACCGCCGTGTCCGCGGTCCGCTCCAACTCCTCGGCGGTGCGGCGCAGTTGTCGCAGGTCGTCCGGTTCGGTGCGCTGGGCGGCGAGGCGGGCGGCGGCACCGGACAGGGCGGCCCAGTGGTCGCCGAGGTCGCGCAGTTCCTCGGTGCTCCAGCCGCGCAGCCGTGCCTTGAGACGGTCGTCGGCGGGGACTTCGGGCACGGACACGAAGCTTCCGCCGCCGCGGCCCCGGCGGGTGGTGACCAAACCCTGCTGCCGCAGCGCCATGAGCGCCTCGCGCAGGGTGACCGTGGAGACGCCGAGCTGTCCGGCCAGTTCGCTCTCCCCGGGCAGTTGCTCGCCGTCGGCTATCAGGCCCAGCTCTATGGCGTCGCCGATGCGGCGCACCACCGCCTCCACCCTGGCCCGGTTGTCCACCGGGCTGAAGACGGCCTTGCGGGCGGCGCCCTCTTTCTCGTCCTGCTTCACGGCCACCACCTCGTGCACTGACTCAAGCTTTACCCTAAGGGGCTCTTGAGCTATGAACTATGACTTCATATGTTTACGCCAACGTTGAGCGAGCCAGAAAGGTTCCCGTATGGAGGGAATGGCGATCCGGCTGCACGACCTGCACAAGTCGTTCGGCGGGACGACCGCCGTGGCCGGGATCGACCTGGAGATCCGGGACGGGGAGTTCTTCTCCATGCTCGGCCCGTCCGGGTCCGGCAAGACGACGGTCCTCCGGCTCGTCGCGGGGTTCGAGACCCCGGACCGGGGCCGGATCGAACTCGCCGGGCAGGAGGTCACCGGGCTCGCCCCGTTCGAGCGGGACGTGCACACCGTGTTCCAGGACTACGCCCTGTTCCCGCACATGACGGTCGAGCAGAACGTCGCCTACGGCCTGAAGGTCCGCCGGGTGCCGAAGGCCGAACGCCTCGTCCGCGCCCGCAAGGCCCTCGCCGAGGTCCGCCTGGAGGGCTACGGCCAGCGGCGCCCGGACCGGCTCTCCGGCGGCCAGCGCCAGCGCGTCGCCCTCGCCCGCGCGCTCGTCGGCCGGCCCCGGGTGCTGCTGCTCGACGAGCCCCTCGGCGCCCTCGACCTCAAACTGCGCGAACAGATGCAGGCCGAACTCAAGGCGCTCCATCGGGAGGTCGGCATCACCTTCGTCTTCGTCACCCACGACCAGGAGGAGGCGCTGACGATGAGCGACCGCATCGCGGTGTTCGACCAGGGCCGCATCGCCCAGGTCGGCACGCCCGCGGAGATATACGAACGCCCGGCGACGCCCTTCGTCGCCTCCTTCGTCGGCACGTCGAACCTGCTGGACGGCGAGACGGCGCACCGGATCGTCGGCGCACCGGGCACGTACAACATCCGGCCGGAGAAGATCCACGTGCTCAAGGAGTCCGCCGAGGCCGACGAGCCGGACCACACCACGGCCACCGGCACCGTGGCCGACGTCGTCTACCTCGGCGACGCCACCCGCTTCCTGGTCGACCTGGACGGCGGCGGCCGACTCACCGCGCTCCAGCAGAACCTGGCGACCTCCGCCGAGGACGTCGCCGGCTACCGCGGCACCCGGGTGCGCCTGGTCTGGCACCACCGGCACGCCGTACGGCTGCCCTCCTGACCGCTCCCCGTCCCTACGCCTTCCTGGAGATCGTCGTGCGTCTCAACCGCATTCCCCGGGCCGCCGCGGTGGCCGCCGCGCTGCTGCTCGCCGCCGCGTGCGGCTCCTCCGGCTCCGGCGGCTCGTCCGCCACGGGACTCAACCCGCCGGCCCTCAAGGCCCCGACGAAGCTCGGCGCGACGGAGGGCCAGGTGAATCTGATCGCCTGGGCCGGGTACGTCGAGGACGGCTCCAACGACCCCAAGGCGGACTGGGTCCACGCCTTCGAGAAACAGACCGGCTGCCAGGTGCACTCCAAGGTCGCCGCCAGCTCGGACGAGATGGTCAAGCTGATGAAGACCGGCCAGTACGACGCCGTCTCCGCCTCCGGCGACGCCTCCCTGCGTCTGATCGCCTCCGGCGACGCGGCCCCTGTCAACACCGCTCTCGTCCCCAACTACAAGGACGTCTTCGCCGGGTTGAAGGACGGCGCCTGGAACTCGGTGAAGGGTCAGATGTACGGCATCCCGCACGGCCGGGGCGCCAACCTCCTGATGTACAACACCCAGAAGGTCAAGCCCGCGCCCGCCTCCTGGTCGGCGGTCTTCGAGGACGCGGCACGTCACAAGGGCCATGTGACCGCGTACGACTCCCCCATCTACATCGCCGACGCGGCCCTCTATCTCAAGGCCACCAGGCCCGAGTTGAAGATCCAGGACCCCTACGCGCTCGACCAGAGGCAGTTCGACGCGGCCGTGGCCCTGCTCAAACAGCAGAACAAGAACGTCGGCGAGTACTGGAGCGACTACCTGAAGGAGGTCTCCGCGTTCAAGAGCGGTGACTCGGTGGTCGGCACCACCTGGCAGGTCATCGCCAACCTCGCCGCCTCCGAGGGCGCGAAGGTCAAGGCGTTCGTGCCGAAGGAGGGGTCGACCGGCTGGTCCGACACCTGGATGGTGTCCAGCAAGGCCAAGCACCCCAACTGCGCCTACAAATGGCTGGACTGGATCGTCTCGCCCAAGGTCAACGCCCAGGTCGCCGAGTACTTCGGCGAGGCCCCGGCGAACTCCAGGGCCTGCGCCGAGACCAGCGACAGGAACTTCTGCACGGTCTACCACGCCGCCGACGAGAGCTACTGGAAGAAGATCGCCTTCTGGAACACACCCATCGCGCAGTGCCTCGACGGCCGCACGGACGTGAAGTGTGTCCCGTACGACCAGTGGGTGCAGGCCTGGACCGAGATCAAGGGCTGAGCCGTGGCGACCGACGCGCACACCGCCGCCGGCCGGGGCACCGTCCGGCGGCTCGCGGGCAGCCTGCACCGCAGACCCCGGCTGCGCCTCGCCCTGCTGCTGTCCGCCCCGCTGCTGTGGCTGGCCGTGCTCTATCTCGGCTCGCTGGCGGTGCTGTTCGCGTCCGCGTTCTGGACGACGAACTCCTTCACCTCGCAGGTGGTGCGGGTGTGGACGACGGACAACTTCCACGAGCTGTTCACCACGCCCGTCTTCCGCGAGGTTGTCCTGCGCAGCGTCGGCGTGGCGCTCGCGGTGACCGTCCTGTGCGCGGTGCTCGCCTTCCCGGTCGCCTTCTACACGGCTCGCGTGGCGAGTCCCCGGTGGCGGCCGCTGCTCGTGGTGGCCATCCTCACCCCGCTGTGGGCCAGTTACCTGGTGAAGGTGTACGCCTGGCGGCTCATCCTGTCCCAGGGCGGCCTCGCCGACTGGCTGCTGGCGCCGTTCGGGCTGAGCGGTCCCGGCTTCGGCCTGCCGGCCACGGTCCTGACCCTGACGTACCTGTGGCTGCCGTACATGATCCTGCCGATCCACACGGCCCTCGCCCAGCTCCCGTCCAACCTGCTCGACGCGTCGGCCGACCTCGGGGCGCGGGCCGGGCGGACCTTCCGTTCGGTGGTCCTGCCGATGGTGCTGCCGTCGGTCGCGGCGGGCTCGGTGTTCACCTTCTCGCTGAGCCTCGGCGACTACATCACCGTGCAGATCGTCGGCGGCAAGACGCAGCTGATCGGCAATCTCGTGTACTCCAACATCGAGCTCAACCAGCCGATGGCCGCCGCACTCGGCACCGTCCCCGTCGTCGTGATCGTCCTGTACCTGCTGGCGATCCGCCGCACCGGCGCCCTCAACAGCCTCTGAAACCCCTGCCGGAAGGAAGAGCGCCATGCATCTCGGCCGTACCGCGCGCATCGTCCTGCGCGCCGGCGCCGCGCTCGGTTTCGCGGTGATCTACGTGCCGCTGCTGCTCGTCCTCGTCAACTCCTTCAGCCCCGACCGCAGCGCGAGCTGGCCGCCGCCCGGGCTGACCGGGCACTGGTGGTCGGCGGCCGTGCACAACTCCGGTGCGCGGCAGGCCCTGTGGGTCTCGGTGAAGGCGGGCCTCGGGGCCACCACGATCGCGCTCGCGCTCGGCACACTCATCGCGTCGGCCGTGACCCGGCACCGCTTCTTCGGCCGGGGCACGGTCTCGTTCGTCGTGGTCCTGCCGATCGCGCTGCCCGGCATCGTCACCGGCATCGCCCTCAACTCGGCCTTCGGCACGGTCCTTCAGCCGCTCGGTGTGGGCCTCGGGCTGTTCACGGTGATCGTCGGCCACGCCACCTTCTGCATCGTGGTCGTCTTCAACAACGTGGCGGCCCGGCTGCGCCGTACGGCGGCCTCGTACGAGGAGGCGGCCATGGACCTCGGCGCGACCAGCTTCCGCGCCTTCGCCGACGTCACCTTCCCGCTGGTCCGCTCCGCGCTGCTGGCGGGCGCTCTGCTCGCGTTCGCGCTGTCCTTCGACGAGATCGTGGTCACCACGTTCACGGCGGGGCCGGGCATCGAGACCCTGCCCATCTGGATCTTCGACAACATGACCCGGCCGCAGCAGGCGCCGGTGGTCAACGTGGTGGCGGCCGTCCTCGTCCTGCTGTCCGTGATCCCGATCTACGTCGCCCAGCGCCTGTCCGGGGACACGGCGACGTCGAGCCGGGTGTGACACCCCGGGCGGCTGACGGACCGACGGGCGGGGGCGTGCCGGACAGCGGAGCACGGGTGCTGCGCGCGGCCTACGAGGCCGCCGCGAAGTCCGTCGGGGGTCCGGGCGACGAGGAGTGGTGGCGGCCGAGCGGGTGTACCGGCAGGGCGGTCCGGGATCTCGTCCTCCACTGCCGCGATGACACCTGGCGCGGCCTGGCGGGACTGGCGGCCGAACGCCGGGGGTGCGGCGGATCCCGCCGCATATGGCGCCCCAGGGACACGTGCTGTCCGCCGGGGACCTGCTGACCACCCTCGCGGTGGAGGCGACCGTCCACCACCTGGACCTGATCGCCGCCCTCCCGTCCCCCCTGAACGGTCTGCTCGGCCGGGCTCCGCTCACCGCGGCGGAGCGCGCCGCCCCGGGCCCGGCGGCGGACCGGTTCCCGCTGTTCGGCTGAGACCTGCGCAAGCCTGTTGCCGACACACCATCAGAAAGCAGACACGCAGGCCGGGTTGATGGAAACGTGCCGATCATGAACCAGCCGCCCAGCATCAACAGTTACGTCGACCGTGTCACCGCCGGCCCCGGCGGCGCGCTGACCGACGAGGCCGGTGTCCTCACCGGCGACCTGACCGTCGCGACCATCCTGCGGTCCGACGGCCACAGCGCCCGCGTCGCCGTTCAGCCCCTCGGCAGCGACAACTGGTACACCCTGAGCGGCAGTCCGGCACCGGTGCCCACCGGGCAGCTCGCCGCCTATCACCGGGATCTGCTGGGCCGCATCCGGCGCGGCGGCGGCACCCGGGCCAGCTGAGCGCATCCCGCACGACGTGCCGTCAAGGACCGTGTCCATCGGGACGGTTGGCTCCCTCATGAACGTGCAAAAGGCGTTCCCCAGCCCTTGACCGGCTTATGGTCCAGACCAATCATGGCCTAGACCAATAGCCCGGCCGGGCTGCTCGACCCCTTCGACCGCCCGTCGTTCGATCGCCTGTCGTTCGCTATCCGGGAGTACCCGATGACACGTCCGAGATCCGTACGCGCCCTGCTCGCCGGCCTGGCCACCCTGGCCGCCTCCGCGGGGCTGGCCCTGGGGGCCACCGGCACGGCCCAGGCGGCGACCCCGCTGCCCACGCACGTCTTCGCGCCCTACTTCGAGGCCTACAACGGCGACAGCCCCGCCGCGCTCTCCCAGGCCTCCGGCGCCAAGTACCTGACGATGGCGTTCCTCCAGGCCGACACGAAGGGCTCCTGCACGCCGTACTGGAACGGCAGCACCAGCACCCCGGTCGACGCCTCCGTCTTCGGCTCCGACTTCGCCACCATCCGCTCGCGCGGCGGCGACGTGATCCCCTCGCTCGGCGGCTACGCGGCCGACAACGGCGGCACCGAGATCGCCGACAGCTGCACGAACGTGGACTCCATAGCCGCGGCCTACGAGAAGATCATCACGACGTACGACGTCTCCCGGCTCGACATGGACGTCGAGGACAACTCGCTGACGAACACCGCGGGCATCGACCGCCGCAACCAGGCCATCAAAAAGGTCCAGGACTGGGCCGCCGCGAACGGGCGCTCGGTACAGTTCTCGTACACCCTGCCGACCACCACCAGCGGCCTCGCCGACAGCGGGCTCGCCGTGCTGCGCAGCGCGAAGAACGCGGGCGCCAAGGTCGACGTCGTCAACATCATGACGTTCGACTACTACGACGGCGCCACCCACCACATGGCGACCGACACCCAGACGGCGGCGAGCGGCCTGCACGACCAACTCGCCACGCTCTACCCGAACATGTCGGACAGTCAGCTGTGGAACTCGATCGGCGTCACCGAGATGCCCGGCATCGACGACTACGGCGCGGCCGAGACCTTCACCACCGCCGACGCGGCGAGCGTGTACGACTGGGCGGTCGCCAAGGGCATCAACACCCTCTCCTTCTGGGCCCTCCAGCGCGACAACGGCGGCTGCCCCGGCACCGGGGGCTCCGACAGCTGCTCCGGCATCGCCCAGGACACCTGGTACTTCAGCCACACCTTCGCGCCCTTCACCGGCGGTACCACGACCCCGCCGGCCAACGACTTCAACGTCTCCCTCTCCCCCACCACCGCGTCGGTCGACCCCGGTGGCTCGACGACGGCGACCGTGCAGACGTCGGTGACCTCGGGCAGCGCCCAGAGCGTGAACCTGGCCGTGAGCGGCGCACCGGGCGGGGTGACCGCCTCCCTCAGCCCGGCCTCCGTCACCGCGGGCGGCACCTCCACCCTCAGTGTGCGGACCAGCTCCTCGACGGCACCGGGCACCTACACCCTGACCGTCACCGGCACGGCCGGCTCGGCCTCGCACAGTTCCTCGCTCACCCTGACCGTGAACGGCTCCGGCGGCGGCACGACCGCACTCGCCAACGGCGACTTCGAGACCGGCTCGCTCACCCCCTGGACCTGTGACAGCGGCGCGTCCGTGGTCACCTCGCCCGTGCACGGCGGCGCCCACGCCCTGAAGACCGCGCCCTCGGCCTCGCAGACCGGTCAGTGCGCGCAGACCCTCACCCTGAAGCCCGACACCTCCTACACGCTGAGCGGCTGGGTCCAGGGCCCGTACTCCTACCTCGGCGTCAGCGGGGGCGCCACGGCCAGCACCTGGGTCTCGTCCTCGTCGTGGTCGAAGCTGACCGTCCCGTTCACCACCGGCTCCTCGGGGACGGTCACGGTGTACGTGCACGGCTGGTACGGCCAGGGCGCGGTGTACGCCGACGACCTGAGCGTCAGCTGATCCACCGCTCCCCCCTTCACGAGGCCCCGCCCGGTGGACGCCGGGCGGGGCCTCGTCATGTCCACCGCCGACCCGGCACACGGGCGGCGCCTTCCGTAGGCTGAAGAGATCCGAGACTCCGCAGGAAGACTCCGAGGCTCCTCCGGGACCGGGAGGTGCCCCGCAGGCAGGAGGCGGTCGTGATCGAACTGGCCGCGGCGTTCGCCGTCGCGGGAGCGGCGAGCAACGCCGTGGGCACCGCCTTCCAGCGCAAGGTGGCGTCCACGTCCCGCAGGAGCGGGATCCGTCTGGTCGTGGAGCTGGCACGGCAGCCCTTCTGGGTGATCGGCATGGCCGGGGTGGTCTGCGCCGCACTGTTCCAGAGCCTGGCCCTGGTCAACGGCCCGCTCGCACTGGTCCAGCCGCTGTTCATCCTGGAGCTGCCGTTCGCGCTGCTGGTCGCCGCCCCGCTGATGCACAAGCGGATGCCGCGCTCGGGCTGGTGGGGCGTGGGCGGCTGTGTGGCGGGCCTCGCGGTCCTGCTGATCGCGGCCGCCCCGCACGGGGCCACCGACCACGCACCGCTGACCCGCTGGATCCCGGCCCTGTCCGCGTGCGTCGGCGGCATGGCCGCGGCCGTGCTGCTGGCCGGCCGGGGCCATGCGCCGGCCCGGCGCGCCGCGCTGCTCGCGGCCGCCTCCGCGACCGGCAACGCCCTGACCGCCGCGCTGCTGAAGTCGGCCAGCGGCACCTTCGCCGACCACGGCTTCGCGGCCTTCCTGCGCGCCTGGCAGACGTACGGCTTCGCGCTCGCCGGAGTCGCCTCCGTGATCCTCCTGGAGAACGCGCTCCAGGCCGGCCCCTTGGTCGCCGCGCAGCCGGCGCTCACCATCGGCGACGCGATCGTGAGCCTGACGCTCGGCATGACCCTGTTCGACGAGCGGATCCGCCTGGGCTGGTGGCTCGTACCGGAAGCCTGCGGCGCCCTGCTGATCGTCGCGGGCGTGATGGTCCTCAGCCGTGCCGTCCAGAACATCACCACGGTGCCGGTGGCGGCGGAGCAACAGCAGACGGCGGCGTGACACCGGCCCCCGGACTGATCGCGCCCGGCTGCTACCGCCCCGCGGCGAGCCCGTCGATCCAGGACAGCAGACGCTCGCCCCGGACCGCCATCAGACCGGGATCGCGCAGGGTGTTGGTGAGGACGGACATGCCCTGGTAGGCCGCGACGAGTTCGACGGCGAGCGCGGCGGCGTCGGCGCGGCCGAGCTGGGCGAACTGCGACTCCACCCAGTCGAGCAGGGCCCGCATGACCTTCGCGGCGGCGCGGTCCAGTCCGTCGTCGCGCTTGTCCAGCTCGGTGGCGAGGGTGCCGAAGGGGCAGCCGAAGCGGGCGGCGGTCTCGCGCTGGTCGACCCAGCCGGAGACGAGCGCCTTCAGCCGGGCGGCCGGGTCCGGGAGGGCGTCCAACCGCCCGGTGAGCGCGTCGAGTTGCGCACAGTGTGCGTCCACCGCGGCCTCGACCAGCAGGTCCTTGGTCTTGAAGTAGTAGTAGACGTTGCCGAGCGGGACCTCGGCCGCGCGGGCGACGTCGCCGAGGGTGGTCCTCTCCACACCCTGCTCGTGGAAGACCTGCACGGCCGCCCGCACCAGGCGCTCACGCTTGTCGCCCCGGTCCGGCCGCGTGGCCCTCTCCCGGGTGGCGGATCCTGAGTCAGTCACCTGACTAACTATAGACAGCGGGCAGGGATCCAACTAACGTCTCGACTCAGTCAGCCAACTAACTAACTCATTGGGAGACAGAGCATGATCGTCGTCACGGGCGCCACGGGGAATGTGGGCCGAGCACTGGTCGCCGCTCTGACCGAGGCCGGAGAGACAGTGACAGCCATGGCACGGCACATCGGCGGCGACGCCGTCCCGCCGGGGGTCCGGGCCGTGTCCGCCGACCTCGGCAGGCCGGAGAGTCTCGCGCCCGCCCTGGAAGGCGCGAAATCCCTGTTCCTGCTGGTGGCGGGCGAGGACCCGGAGGGTCTTCTGCACGCGGCCGCGGCAGCCGGGGTCACGAAGGTGGTGCTGCTCTCCTCACAGGGCGTGGGCACCCGGCCCGGGACATACCCGCAGGCGGCAGCCTTCGAGGCCGCCGTCGCCGGCTCCGGACCGGCCTTCACCGTCCTGCGCTCGGGCGGCCTCGCCTCCAACACGCTCGCCTGGGCGGAACCGGTCCGCCGCCACCGTACGGCTACGGCGCCCTTCGCCGACGTGGCACTGCCGTTCGTCGACCCGGCCGATGTCGCGGCGGTCGCGGCGGTCACGTTGCGCGAGGACGGACACACGGGCGCGATCTACACCCTGACCGGCCCGGAACCCCTCACCCCGCGCCAGCGCGCCGCCGCTCTCGCCGAGGCGCTGGGAGAGCCGGTGACCTTCACGGAGCAGAGCCCCGAAGAGGCCCGCACGCAGATGCTCGCGTTCATGCCGCCCGCGGTGGCCGACGCCACACTCGCCATCCTCGGCACCCCCACCCCGCAGGAACGGACTCCCACCGACGACGTACCCCGCCTGCTCGGCCGCCCGGCAGCACCCTTCGCGGCCTGGGCGGCACGCAATGCGGAGGCGTTTCGCTGACGGACCGGAACGGACGACCGCTTGACATCCCTTTTGCGCGCCACACCGACCCAAATGAACTATTTGTCGGTTTATCAGTTCTATGGTGCGAGGTGTTCGGATTCTTGACCGAGGAGCGCACAACGCGTCGTGGCAGGGCGCGGGTTGGGATGGGCGATGAGTGGAATCAGCCGCCGGGGCCTGGCACGGCTCGGGCTCGGTGCCGGTGTCGGTGTGGCCGCCGCCTCGATGGCCGGATGCGCAGGTCAGGGCCGGAACGACGGCCGGGAGGGGCCGGAGGCGGCGCGGCTGCTCGGGGACGGCTCGACGTCGTACACCGGACCCCAGCCCCACCAGCCGCCCCCGCCCGCACCCCTCGAACCCGGCCGGACCCCGCCGCAGTTCGTGGTGTTCTCCTGGGACGGCGCGGGCGAGTTGGGCACCGGCCTGTTCCCGCGCTTCCTCCGGCTCGCCCAGGACCACGGCGCACACATGACCTTCTTCCTCTCCGGTCTCTATCTGCTGCCGGAGGACAAGAAGCGGCTGTACCGGCCGCCGAACAACCCCGTCGGCGCCTCGGACATCGGCTACCTCACCGACCGTCACCTCAGGCAGACCCTGACCTACGTGCGTCAGGCCTGGCTCGACGGCCATGAGATCGGCACCCACTTCAACGGCCACTTCTGCGCGGGCCCCGGCTCGGTGGCCGACTGGACGCCGGAGCAGTGGCGTTCGGAGATCGACCAGGCCCGCGCCTTCGTCACGTGCTGGCGCACACACACCGGGTGGGACAGCGAGCCGCCGCTCCCCTTCGACTACGACAAGGAACTGATCGGCGGCCGCACCCCGTGCCTGCTCGGGCAGACGAACCTGCTGCCGGTCGCCCAGGAGCTGGGCTGGCGCTACGACGCCTCCTCGCCCGGCGGGCTCCAGCGCTGGCCGAGGAAGCGTGGCGGCGTCTGGGACCTGCCGTTGCAGAGCATCCCCTTCCCGGGCCACCGGTTCGAGGTGCTGTCCATGGACTACAACATGCTGGCGAACCAGTCCCTGAACACGACGCGGGCGCCGTCGTACAACTACCCTTTCTGGCGCGCCCAGGCGACACAGGCGTACGTGGCCGGGTTCGAGCGGGCGTACGCGACCAACCGGGCGCCGCTGTTCATCGGCAACCACTTCGAGCAGTGGAACGGCGGCATCTACATGGACGCGGCCGAGGAGGCGCTCAAGCAGATCGCCGACCGCGAGGACGTCCGCCTGGTCTCCTTCCGGCAGTTCGTCGACTGGCTCGACGCCCAGGAGCCCGAAACACTCACGAAGCTGCGCAGCCTCCAGGTCGGCGAGAGGCCCGACGGCGGCTGGACGACGTTCCTGCGCCCCGCACAGCGCTACCGCGACGCGGCGTGACCGGCGCTCCGCGGTCGGTCACCGCTCCGGCCGCACCGGATGGCCGCTCATGATCGAGACCCGGTTGAAAGCGTTGATGGTCACCGCCACCCAGATCACCGCCGCGATCTGGTCGTCGGCGAGCACGTCCCGGGCCGCCGCGTAGGCCGCGTCCTGTGCGCCAGTGTCCGCGGCCGCGGTGGTCGCCTCGGCGAGCGCCAGCGCGGCCCGTTCGGCGGGCGTGAACAGTTCGGTCTCCCGCCAGGCGGCCAGCACACCGAGGCGCTCCGGCGTGTCACCGGCCCGCAGCGCGGCCCGCGTGTGCACGTGCAGGCAGTAGGCACAGCCGTTGACCTGCGAGACGCGGAGGTTGACCAGCTCCACCAGGGTGCGGTCCAGACCGGCGTCGGCGGCGGCCGCCCGTACCGCCTCGGAGGTCTGCACCAGTGCGTGGTACGGCTTGGGGCTCTGCCTGTCGACGAAGATCCGCCGGGTACCGCCGGCCGGAACGGGACTGGTCAACCTGGACTCCTCCGGGGTGCGCGGGGCCGATCTCCCGGCTATGATCGCACATCATTGTTGAATCTAAAACTACCAACGGTCACGGACGGAGATGGGGACCCGTGAGCAAAGTTGTGGGTCGTCCTCCCCGGGCAACGCCGGCACACCGCCCCGGACTTCCAGCACCATGTGCCCGAACCACTCCACCTCGACGGCGCCGTACTCCGCGTCTTCCTGGGCACCCTCGCGGGATCGGCCTCCCCGGTGCACACGTCCCCCCCCTGCTGGGCGCGGAAGTCGTCCTCTCTCCCCACGCCACGCCGAAACCCTGGTGCGACCGGCCGAGTTGGGCTACGTCCCCGACGGCGCCACCGCCCTCACCCTCACCAACGAGTCCGACGCCACGGCGTCGGGGAGGTGAGCGGCTACGCCAGCACCCCGTTGCCCGCTCCGGAACTGCCGCACGTGCCGCTGAAGCCGCGCGGAAGGGCACGGTGACCGCACACCTTCGGACGTAGCCGCGCAACGACGGCTGCCCGGTCCTGTCAGCGAACCGGCGATCTCCAGTGCCGTCGGTACGTCACCGTGATCCGCCGCGCCGGGCCGCCGACGCCGGACCGCTCGCCGTACGAGATCACCAGTCGGGGATCGGTGTGTCCGAAGTCGACGTCGAACGTCGCCGTGGTGCGCGGGGCCGTTTCGTGACAACCTGCCTCGGTGGCCTGCCCGATGTGAACCACGAGGGCGGACTGTCGACGTGAGCCGCGGTCCGCGTTCGGCATCGTGTCGCGCCACGCATCGGGTGCGCGCACTGCGGTGGGGGCGTTGTCGTGCTTCGGCCAGGGCAGCAGCGGCACCTGCGGTCACATACGACTCACGAGTCGTGCCCGGCGCGGGTGTGCCCCGGCCGTGTGCTGTCGTTGTGCCCGGATCGCGCCCTACCCCCGGCCCCGGGACGGCCCGCACGCTCGAGAGCATGGGGGACGACGAGTACGTCGAGTGCGAGGACAGCACCGTCCCGTTACCCGGGTCGGGCCCGGACACCTTCCGGCAGCCGCCGACGGACACCCGGCAGCCGTGGGAGCCGGCGGACCGGGCGCAGGCAGCCGTCGACGGTGCGACCGGCCCCGAGCCACCTGCGCCGCCCCTTTGTCCGAACTGCCGTCTGCCCGGCGAGCGCCGCCCCACCTACACCGGCCGGCACGTCCTGCTCGAACCCATCCCTCCCATACCCGCTCACCTCGTGCCCGCCGGGCACCGCTGGACCATCGACACCGGCGCCGGCATCGCCTGGAACCGAGGCCTGGACGAACCGCCGCCTGGTGCGCTGTGCCGGATTCCGCACCGGCTGGCCTGCCCCGGCCTTGCCCTGGACGAGATCAGACCGTGGGCGTGGCTGACCTCGCTCCGCGAGCACAACGAGGCCGAGGCGATACGACGCTCGGACGAGGCGGGGTACCCGGGCCGGTGGCCGGACGCCGGCTGACCGACCTGGTAAGCCCCCTGGGCCTACCCATGGTGCTCGCGTGCACGAGCACATCTCACAGGGCGGCCTATGAGATGCCTCCGCCTGGCATGTGCGGCTGCCGCCGGACCACGGGGGCGGCAGGCCAGGGAGCGGAGGGCAGGACCCGCGCCAGTTCGTGGCGTATGCGGTCGGCTTCACCGCGAGCCTGAGCCGGTACGTCTCCGCGCTCGGCGACAAGGCGGTTGAAGATCGGAGTTTCCTGGAACACGCTGGGATCTGCCTTCTGAGGTGGGCGCGGCACGGCGACCGCCGAGCCACGCATCGATCATGTGACGGATCGAGTATCCAGTGCCGCGGGCAAGGGCAGTCACCAGCCGGCGGGCTCCGCCGGTGTGAGCGGACGTATCGTCTTCGCGACGAGGGCGACAGCGCATCTGTCAGGCCAGGAGCAGAGCGGCGTCCCACGGGAGGTCGGCGGCGGGCCGAGGCGGCTGGGTGATGCGGTGGTGCAGGGCCAGGGCGACTCCGGTCGCGCCCTCCAGGTACGTCGGGGAGTCCAGTGGCTCCGGTCGGTGCGGAGGCGCGGGGACGGTGGGGAAGCCGAAGGCCGAGGCGGGGTCGAAGCGAGCGCTCAGCCGCTCGGCGAGTTCGTCGGCTCGCGCGGACAGCGAAGCGTCGTCGACATCGGCGGCCATGCGTCCGGCGGTCTGCATCAGCCCGGCGATGCCGTGGCACAGGCCCGCGTCCTCCAGCCCGCGCAGCCGGCCGGGATGAGAGAGGAGCGCCCTCATCGCGTGGGCCGCGATGTCCAGCCACTCGTCCTCGCCCAGTGCCGTACCGGCGAGTTGGAGCGCACGGGCGATGCCCGGCGTGCCGTAGCACCAGCTCGCGCGCCCGCGCTCCACGGTGGGCCTGGTGGGGGCGAGTTCCTGATCCGCGGTGACCGTGCCGGGCCACCACGGCCCCGCGTCCGCGTCCCGGCGGTCCTCTTGGCGCCAGCTCGTCAGCCAGGAGGCGATGCGGCGGACGGCGGTGTCCTGGTCGGGGACGCGCAGTCCGCGCGTCCAGCACAGGGACAGCAGCGCGAGCGGCCCTGCCGCGCCGTGTGCCAGGCCCAGGTCGAGTACGTATTCCTGTCGGCGCTCGTCCTGCGCGTACGGCCACGGACGGCTGAACCAGCCGGGCAGCGGTCCGGCCTCCGTCTCGACCGGCTCGGTGAGGGCGACGAGGTAGCGCAGCACGTCCCGGACGGCCCCGGTGTCGGCCGGGGCGGCGGGTTCAGCGAGGAAGTACCGGCCGAGGCCGGTCACGCCGGAGACGACGTCGAAGTGTGTCCGGTCGGCTCCGGGGGTGCCCGACTCGATACGGGTGTGCTCCGTTTCGAGGATCTGCCCGAGGCCGTCGCGCAGGGCTGTGTCGACACGGGCCCGCAGGGTGGCGTAGTCCCGGGGCGAGCGGGTGGCGTGCTTCGCGGCGAAGCCGAGACCGCCCAGACCGGAGAAGGTCCCGATCCCGCCGGCGCGTTCGGCCGCTTCGGCCTCGGCTGCCAGCAGGGCATGGGCCGTCGGGCGCAGGCTCGCGTCGCTCCTGCTCACCTCGCCGAACAGCAGCGCCGCCCCCGAGGGGCCCCCGGCGAGTCCGGATGCGGTGAAGAGCTGCGGGTCGGTGAGACGGTCGCGAGCACGGGCCGTGATCTCGGCCACCACCGTCGCGGCGTCCCAGCGCTTCGGCGCGGTCGCCCTCGTCCCAGGTGCTGTCATCGCAGGTGTTTCCTCCGCCCGTGTTCGACCTGGGCGAGGCCGCGCGCCACGGCGAGTGAGCGGTTCTCCGAGGTGCGCGAGGTGCCGATGAGCCGGTTGTGGTGCATGTGGAACACGCTCGCCAGCACCGACGGTTCGCGGGCCACGGAGGCGTACGCACGCATGGCCGCCGCCCTGGCGGCACAGGCGGCGAGCACCACGTCGGCAGTTCCGGCCGTGAAGGCGGCCCGGATCCCGCCCTCGTCCAGCAGACGCAGCGCTGCCGCGCGGTGGTCCCGGAAGTGGGCGTGGTTCGCTTCGTCGCGCGGACGGGAGAGGTGCCAGTCGGGCCACTGGTCGCCGTGCACCTGGCGGGCGAGGTCGAGGTAGTTGGCCGCGGCGAGCACCGCGGGTTCGACGGTCATGGCGTCCGCCGCCCGCAGACGCAGTTGTTCCAGGACGGCGGCGCTGTCGTGGTGGAAGACCTCCTCGGCGGCTTCGAGGGCCTCGTGGCCGCCGTAGCGGTGTGCTTCGGGCTCGTAGCCGTCGAGGACGAACGTCCCGGCCAGGCGCATGTCGCGCAGCTGCTCGACCCAGTCCAGGACTCCCGGTGTCAGCTCGCCGTGGAGGGTGTCGGGGTCGCCGTGGAACCGCAGGCGCAGATGTGCGCCGGTGGGGTCGGTGTAGCGGATGAAGAACCAGCGGTCGACCCCGGGCGGCAGGGCCGCCAGCAACCGGGGCAGTTGCTCGGCGAGGATCTCGTCGTGGCGGGCCGCGGAGGCGTAGAGCCGGCCGTACAGCCATGCGCGGCTGTGGCGCGGGGCGGGCGGTGCGACCGGGCTGATGCGCGGCGCCGGAGTCCGGGAGGCGGGGGACGGGGTGGGAAGCAGCGGGAGCACCAGTTCGCTGGTGAAGGCGCCCTCGTCGGTCGCCAGCCAGCCGTCGCCCGCCCCCGCGTCCTCGGGGGTCTCGTACGCCGTCACCGGCGCGCCCCGCCCCAGCTCGCGGCGTAGCAGCATCCGGTGGAGCGGGGCCGTCAGGTCGAGCTCCGTGCGGCGGTCGGCGCTGCCGACGATCACCCGGTCTGGGACGTTCCACCGGGCACGCCAGGCGTCCAGGCAGCGCTCCCATTCCTGGTCCGGAAGGGAGGAGTCGGTCAGATCCGTGGCCGGCAGTCGCCAGCGGGCGGGGGCGAGGACCGAGCGGGCGTACCGGACGCGCGGCAGGTGGGGAAGCCTGCCGAGCTCGCACCATGACCACAGGCCCTGCACCTCGGTGCCCGTCTTCGCCACCTCGCGCAGCAGCCGGACCGCGGCGGGGGCGAGGTGCGGGTTGAGCATGGTGGGGAACTGGGGCACGATCTCCTGTCCGGTCGAGGCGTCCACCACGTACAACCGGTCCATGTCGGCGGCGAGCGCGAGATCGTCCATTCCGCGCACCGCGCCCGAGGAGCGGTCCGCGAAGCGACCGACGGCGATCCGCTCGGTCCAGAAGGACGGCACACGGACGACGTTGGTGCTGCGGCCGCCCAGGGGCGTGAAGTCCAGGTGTGCGGGGCACGCACCGTCCCTGGCCGCATCGGCGGCGGCACGGCGGACCAGTGCGCCCAGCGCGTCCACGTCGTCGAGGAGATAGGCGAACCTGCCGAAGAGGTCACCGAGTGACATCGACGCCGTCGTCGGGGAGATCACCAACCTGAAGTCGCCTTCTTCGACGGCCTGTCGGGAGGGAGCGGTCAGATGCAGGCACAGATCCAGTGCGGCCGCGGGCGGCGTCTGCGGACCGGCCAGCCGGTCGAGCACCGCGTCGTCGAGCACCACTTCGCGGGCACCGGAAACCACCGCGCCGAGGGCGAGCTCCGCCAGGAGCGCGTCCCTGGCCCGGCCGTGTTCGCTCGGCTCGCCGCGCGCCGGCGCACGCCGCTCCCCGCGCGGATGGTCGTACCCGGCGGGCGGACCGAGGCCCGTGTGCGGATCGAGCACGTCTCTCAGCGGTACGGCACGGCCGGTGCCGTACCGCTCGATGAAGGCGTCCCGGTATTCGCGCAGTTCCGCCCATCGCCCCGCGGCGTGGGGGGCGGCGCGGCGGAGCGCGGCGGCCGCCCGTTCCGCCTCCCTGAGCACCTCCCGGGGCAGGGTGACATCGGCGTCCAGCCGTGTGTCGACCTGGATCGACCGGTCGTCGGTGCACAGCGCGCCCATGGCGTCGAGGGCCGTCCGCCGGCTGTCCAGCCCGGAACCCACACGGTGCGCGCCGTAATCCTCCAACAGGGCGCCGATGGAGGCGAGTTGACCGGCCTCGTCGGTTCGGCCCGCGGCTTCGAGGACGTCGATCGTGTACCGCAGGGGGTCGGTCTCGGCGAGTGGCGGGCGCAGTTCGGTGAGGAGGAAGCCCTGCCGGACCAGCCCGAGGACCAGCCCTTCCTTGGCGGACGCGGCGACCTCGGGGTACGCGTCGTCGAGGTGTTCCAGCAGCTCCCCGGCACGTACGGGCCGGCGGGCCGCGGCGAGTACGGTCTTCACCGGCCCCGTGTGGCGTACGGAGACCTCCTGGACGCCGTGGCCCCCGTGCTGCCGTGCCGGGGAGTCCCGCCCCTCGGAGTCCTGCCCCGCGGTCGGATCCTCGACTCCGTCGGCGAAGGGGAGCACCCAGCGCCGGCCACGCGCGAAACCGAGGTCGTTGGTGACGACGCGCAGTTCTCGGAGCACGTCCATGTCACCCTCCCACGTGGCGAGGACGCCGAGCAGCCAACCGCCGTCCGGGCGCACCGCCTTGCGGTGGCGGGTGCCCATGCGCACGTGGCAGCCGTCGCCGAAGGAGACGGGGGCGACACCGGCGAGAAGTCCGAAGGGGGTGGCGCGGCTGGCGGCCCGCAGCACGTACCGGGTGGCCGAGAGAGTCAGTTTGCGCAGGGCGTTGGGTCTCATCGGCGCGCCGCTGCGGAGCATTTCGACAGCGCGGTGGAGCGAGGGGCTGGAGACGGCGAGCGCCTCCTCGACCCGTGCGTCGGAGATGAGGGCGTCGAGGTACCGGCCGACCTGGTCGCGGTCCCGCGGGTCGACGGCGGCACGGGACGCGGCGGCGGCCGTCCGGGGAAGCAGGGGGACCCGGAGCATCCCGAGGGGCTCCGCTCTGAAGGGCAGGTTCTCGCCGGGCATGTTCTCACCTCTCCTGTTCGCGTCCTGTTCCTGCCGAACACCGCACACATGCCCCGTCTCTCGGCGCATGTCCGCCGGCCGGCCGCGGGGGCCCGGGCATCACCCGGACCCTCGCGGCCTCAGCTGATCAGGAGCAGGTGTTGGTGAGGCAGGCGATCTCGGACGGACAGAACACGATGGTGGCGGTGGGGGTGACCGAGAGGGCACCCTCGGCCGTCACCGACTCGTCCAGCTCCACTCGCACATCGAGGTCGAACTCCGACAGCTCCGCCGGCGACTCGGCCAGCATGGCAACGGACATGGTTCACTCCTTCGGCAGAAACACGCGATGGCAACCGGGCACCCGGACCGAGCACCCGTCAGTCACATATACGTGAGAGGCGGCTCGCCGGTGCCGTGCGCGATCCGGACCTAGTGGCCACCACAGAGATCCGGGCCATGGGGCAACCGTTCGCACCGGCCGCGCGTCCCTGCCAGGTTTGCTTCGCGCCTGCGAACGCGAGGGTGGCGACGTGGACGGCGGCAGCTCGTTCAGCGCACCGAACAGGCGGGGCGACGTGCCCTCCGCCAGGCGCTGCCGACGGTCAGACCCTGCTGACGGTCAGACGCTCCAGCGCGGGGATCACGGCACGCAGGTCCTCGCCCTCGACGTACGTCGTCGCGCGTGCGCGCACATCGGGCGGGGCGTTGAAGGCGATGCCCAGGCCGACGGTGTCGAAGAGCGGGCCGTCGGTCGGGCAGGCGCCCACGGCGGCGCAGTCGGTGGGCGCGACACCGAAATCGTCGGCGCGGCGCAGGACGAACTCGATCTGGTCCGCGGGTGTGACCGGGGCTCCGGCCTGGCCGGTGAAGCGGCCGTTCATCGCGTCCAGGAAGCGGCCCGAGTACGAGTGGAAGCCGAACCGCTCCGCGAGGTGCGCGCCGATCGGGGTCCAGGCGAGGCTGGAGATGATCGGCACGAGGCCGTTGTTCCAGCACCATTGCGTGGTCTCCGCGACGCCGGGTACCACGGGCAGGCCCGCGAGCTGGGTGTGCAGTGCCTTCTCCGGGATGCCCGTCCAGCGTTCCGCGTCGTCGGCCTGCCCGCTTTCGTGCACGCCCGAGGCCCCGCTCAGTCCGAGGCGTTCCTCGACGAGGCGGGACAGGCTTCTTCCCGGGACCAGAACGCAGTCCACGGAGAAGAACACGGCGGCGTTTTGAGCAAACATAAGCTGTGCGAGTATGCCACCGCCTGCGGCCCCGCAGTAGGCATATTCTCGATCGCTCCTTCCGGTCTCTCGTCGGGGTACACGCTTTAGGGATCTCCTGGTCCGATCGAGGCAAACATGGGAACGGCCGTGATCTCGCGGTCGCCGCCGCCTCGCTTCGCTGGAGAACCGTGTCCGTCAATTACGTGCCCTTCACCGTCGGTTTGTCACCGGTGCTGCCGGAGAACACCGGAGCCGCGCCGCGGACGCCGCCGGCCGTCCAGAACGCCTGATGCCGGTCCCGTCTTCACGGACCCCCTCCCGAACAGGACATTTCTTGCTGCTCTCATCCCTGCCCGAAGCCTCCTTCACCGCTCGTCTGCACGGTGAGGTACGCCCCGACCGTCCGTTGATCGTGGTGGCGGCGGAAGCCGAGGCGGCATGCTTCGACGACACCCATCCCGTACTGGTCACCGGAATGGGAAAGGTGCGGGCCGCCGTGGAGCTGACGCTGGCGCTGTCGTCGGCCCGTCCGCGGGAGATCGTCAACGTCGGCACGGCCGGCTCGCTCCGGGACCTGCAGTGCGGTGTCGTGGAGGTGAGCCGGGTCATTCAGCACGACCTGCCGGACGAGGTGCTGCACCGGCTCAGCGGGGTCCGCTACGGCCGTCCGCTCACCGTACGGCCCGAGCCCGGCCCCACCCTGGCCACCGGTGACGCCTTCGTCGCCGACGGTCGCACCCGCGCGCTGCTGGCCGAGCGGGCCGATCTGGTCGACATGGAGGGTTACGCGATCGCCTCCGTGGCCGAGCGGTTCGGCGTGCCGGCGCGGATCGTGAAGTACGTCAGCGACCAGGCCGACGAGTCAGCCGAGCGGGCCTGGCCCGAGGCGGCGGCGGTGGCCTCCGGCGCGCTGGCCGACTGGATGCGCCGGCACCTGCTCTGAACGGCCGTGCCGACGCGCACGGCAATCCGAACCGTCCGTCCGTGCGGTGCCTCCTCCGGGGCACCGCCGCTTCTCTGGAGAGTCATGCCTCGTCGCCTGTTCACCTCGGAGTCCGTGACCGAGGGCCACCCCGACAAGATCGCTGACCAGATCAGCGACACCGTTCTCGACGCGCTTCTGCGCGAGGACCCGGCCTCCCGGGTCGCCGTCGAGACGCTGATCACCACCGGCCTGGTGCACGTGGCCGGCGAGGTCACGACCAAGGCCTACGCACCGATCGCGCAGCTCGTCCGCGACAAGATCCTGGAGATCGGCTACGACTCCTCCGAGAAGGGCTTCGACGGCGCCTCCTGCGGCGTGTCGGTGTCCATCGGCGCGCAGTCCCCGGACATCGCGCAGGGCGTCGACACGGCCTACGAGAAACGGGTCGAGGGTGCCGCCGGAGGTGACGAGGGTGACGAGCTGGACAAGCAGGGCGCGGGCGACC